>NZ_JBMDKB010000039.1:0-24510 GCF_057809495.1 Allobosea sp. FG18 | reverse complement strand
CTCGTCAGGCTCATAACCTGAAGGTCGTCAGTTCAAATCTGGCCCCCGCAACCAACGATTCAGACACTCCCGTAGCCTCGGCTGCGGGAGTTTTGTTTTTTGGCGTCTTCCCAAGGGCTTGGCGCTGCGTCCACTCCAGGATGGTCGCCAGTTCGCCGTGCAGCGTCGCATAGACCTCGCCACGTGCCGGGCCCGGCTTCAGCACGATCTTCTCGATCAGCAGGCGCAGGGCCTCGGCGGCCTCGGCGCGCTCATCGGGATGGTTCAGGGCCTCTGCCAGGGCCGCGATCTTTTGCGCATAAATGCTGGCGGCGCTCGGCAGCAGGTCTGGCTTGTCCGCAGGCGCGTCCGTGAGCAGGGCGGTCAGCTCCGCCTTGCGGGCTTCGAGCCCGGTGAGCTTCTGCTTCATCGAGGAATGATACATGCCGTCGGCGATGGCCTCGACGATTCCCGCGATTTGCTTCTCGACCTTGGGCAGTTCGGTACGCCAGGCGTCGCCATTGGAGCGCCGCTCGCGGTTCAGCCGATTGGTCTCCTGCGCATAGGCGCGCATGGCCTCTTCGACCATCTCCGGCGCCATCATCCGGTCCCTCAGGCCAACGAGCACGCGGCTTTCCAGGACGTCCTGACGGATACTGCGGCTGTTGTCACAGGTCGCCTTGCTGATGTGGTTCGAGCATGCATAGCGCTGCGGGCCGCGGAGGGAGTAGGGGCCGGCGCAGCAGCCGCAAAAGATCAGGCCGGACAGAAGGGTGCGGGGGCGGCGCGCGACGTTCAGCCGGTTGCGCCGGTGATGCTCGCGCACCCCTTCCGTCACCTTCGCGAACTTATCCGCGATCTCGTCCTGGCGGGCGCGGGCGGCGTCCCAGAGCGCGTCATCGACGATCCGCCACTCGGGAACATCCTTGACGATCCAGGAGGCCTGCGGGTTGAGCCGGGAGACGCGTTTGCCGGATGAAGGGTCCTTGATATAGCGAAGGCGGTTCCAGATGAGGCGGCCGATATAGAGTTCGT
Organism: Allobosea sp. FG18; assembly: GCF_057809495.1. NCBI lineage: Bacteria > Pseudomonadati > Pseudomonadota > Alphaproteobacteria > Hyphomicrobiales > Alloboseaceae > Allobosea > Allobosea sp. FG18. Next base: position 23,496 of record NZ_JBMDKB010000039.1, on the reverse strand, counting down.
TGTTGACGATCCCGGTGCCGCGCTTCGCATGGCCGCGAATGGTGGTATCGCCCCAGGGCTTGCCGCCAGGGCCGGGAATGCCCTCGCTGTTCAAGGTCCGGGCGATGCTGCGCGGCGCGACGCCGGCGGCAAACATCGCGAAGATGCGGCGGACGACCTCGGCTTCACGGACGTCGATGGTCCGGTCGCCCCGGATCGGCTCGCCATGCGCATCGAACTGCTTCACGACCTTGTAGCCGTAGCAAAGACCGCCGCCGGACTTGCCGGCCTCGACGCGCCCGCTCATGCCGCGGTGCGTCTTCTCGGCGATCTGCTTGAGCGCCAGCGCGTTCATCGTGGCGGTGAGCCCGACATGGAGTTCGCTGATCGCGCCCTCCGACAGGGTGACGATCTGCACGCCGGCGAACTGGAGCTGCTTGAAGAGCGTCGCCGTGTCGGCCTGGTCCCGGCTCACCCTGTCCAGACCCTCAGCAAGGACGAGGTCGAACTCGCCGTCCAGGGCCGCCTGCAGCAACGCCTGGATGCCGGGCCGCAGGATCATGCTCGCCCCTGAAATCGCCGCGTCCTTGTAGGTGCCGACGACCTTCCATCCCTCGCGCTCCGCACGCTCCCGGCAGACCCGGAACTGGTCCTCGATCGACGCCGCACGCTGAAGATCGGACGAGTAGCGGGCGTAGATCGCGACGCGGGTCATCGGGACGCCTTCTGAACGGGGCCCATCATCACAGGCTCTCGGGGGTCGGGTACAAAAAATATCGAGATCGTCTGCGCCGCCTTCAACCCTTCTTCCCCTTCGGCTGCGATCCGGGTCGTAAATCCTCCTCGCCCTTGGACTGCTCGCGCGCGATCTGGCGGCCAACAAGGCGGGCTAACTGGCGCGCAGCTTCTTCGCCGGTTTGCGAGAGTTCGGGCGGCTGGCCGGTGTTGGCCGTGACCGACACAATGCCGCCCCCGGCCGGCTGGCCAGGGGCGGCATTGTCTTTTCCTGGTCTCGGCTTCCTGGCCATGGCCGCCTCCGGTGGGGAGGCTGACCAATCTGAACATATTGCGCGCCAGGACCAGAGGCGGAGCTTCGGGAATCGAGCTTCCCTCAGGAGTAGAGGATGAGCGTATCGGCGATGATGCTCTCCTGGAGGCTCAGCTCCTTGTGGGAGAAGCCAACCGTGCGCCCCGTCCGGATGGTCAGGACGATGGCGCACTTGCCGCGCATGGCCTGGGCGCAATACAGGATCAACTCGCGGCGCAGCGAGGTGTAACGCGCCTTGTCGCCGGCGATCATCTCGAGGACCTGATCGAACAGGTCCCACTCCGGCGAGATGGCATGCTCCTGGCCGGGCTCCAGGCGAATGTCGTCGGCGATGAACAGGGCCTGCGCCATGTGGCAGGTCACGACCATCCGGCCGGTCCGGGCGAGGTCACCGATCGCGATCAGCCACTCATAGATCAGGGTGTCGCGGGTGGTGTCGCGCCAGATTTTCGCCGGGTTGAACCGCCCATGCAGGGCCAGGAGTGCCCGGTTCGGCCAGTACACCTCGTAGTCGCCACGGGTTGCCTTGTAGACGATGCCGTCGACGGCGAGCTCCAGGATTGCGCGCCAATCGTCACCGTTCGATCCGCGGAAATTGAAGGCATGAACCTTGCGGACGTTGCTGCGCAACTCATTGGCGAGGAGGAGCGCCTTGAACGCGGCCTCGACGAGCTCGACGCCATGGTCGTAAAGTGTCGCGGGGGCGTCCACGCCGTGCTCGGCACGCCACTTGATGCCGAGTTCGACCAGGCCGTCGTGGAGCGGCTTGCACCAGGGTCCATTCGGGCCGGGACGCAAAGCCTTCCAGACGTTGTAGGTCTTCTGCAGATCCCTCGGGGCCCCGACCATGTCGGCGTAGCGGGGATCACGGCGCAGGATGCCATGGCCGAGCTCGTAGGAGAGGGCTGAGGGGGCGTGCCGCCTGATGAACTGGAAGAGCGTAAGAATGTACAGGATGAGCACGAGCTGCGCATAGCTCATCGCTGCAGGCTCCGGCCGGCGGATCAGGTCGGTAGCGTAGGTGAGCTCAACCGCGAGGTGCTGTTGATCCTGCGGCCGCAACCGTTTCCGGTCAGTGGGGTCCGAGATGATCGAATCGACGCCGACGGTGACGCGGCCGCTTTTCTGATCGGTGGTCGCCGCGGTGATCGCATTCGGAACGAGCGACAGACCATCAGGGTGGACGGCGTTGGGATTGAGATACCGCAACTGCTGATGCGCAGCGCTGATCACCGGCGTCCCGACCCTGGGTGCCTTCATCCCTTTTGCCGGCTGAGGCGGGCGAATAGCCGGCCGCATCGTCTCACTGACCGTCCGCTGCGACCAGAGGTCACCGAGAGGCATGTGGCCGTGCTTGTTCACGAATTTCCGGGAGACGATGAAGCAGCGGACCGCCTCCTCGCCGCGGGCGATACACGCATTGAGCCTCATCAGACCATCGATCACCTGGTAGCCGGTCTCGCTGGACTTGTCGGGCATCAGAAGGATCGGCTGGTAAAGGCGCGGCTCGGCCGCCATTTCGCCGTCGCTCTCGGTGTTGAACTTGGCCGGCGTCTTGATGAAGGGCTTCCGATGACGCGGAACCGACTTGATGACGACCTCGATCGGCATCTCCTGGACGGGATAGCCGTCTTCCGAGGCGACTGCCTCGTTGATGCGGCTGGCGACGAGATAGATGGCGATCAGCAGGCCGCCGACGTCGCGGACCTCTCCGGGCCAGGCCGAAGCGAGGTCGGAGCCGCAGAAGTGGCGGAACGCCGCCACAACTGCCTGAGCGAGTTTCTTGAGCATTTGAATCTCCAATTTTTCGGCCGAATCAGCCATGCCTTGAATGATCTGGGACGAATTGGAGATACGAAACGTGAACAAGAAGTGGTGGTTAATGGCGGGCGCTTCTGATTGATCGAGTTCACTTGATCGCGAATTTCGACTGGTAGATCTCTCTTTCCACAGCGACCACTCCGTCACTGTCGGCGACGATGTAGTGCTGCGCAGAAATCTTGCCGCCGTCGATGTCGATGAGCGCCCGTTTGGCCGAACCGATTGTCGGCGATGGGGCTCTGGGAGTATGGCCCGCCGCGAGAACCGCGATGCGGGACATCTCGACTGCCGCCCTCTCGGTGATGAGGCCGATCACGATCAGTGCCTTGCAGCCACCGGCCACCGCGCTGACGACCTCTTCACGCCCGACCACAGCGGTCGACCCCATGTAGCGGCCGTCGATGACCGCGATGCGGTCCTTGGTGTCGGAGCGCAGGAGCTCGTTGAGCTCCGCTGTACCCTCATGGACGGCGATGGGCACCGCAAGCCCTTCGAACTCGGTGATGCCCGTGTAGTTCATCAGACCTGGAAGGAAACCGACATAGAGACCCAGGGCCTTGGAGGTCTCAGAGGTCTTGAAGCGGGACATGGTATTCTCCGATGAACACGTGGCCGGTCGGGTCCCGGCCTGCCGGCGCTGGATGTGGCGCCCGCGGGATTATCGAAGACCATCGAGCAAAGCCCACGGGGCGAGCTTCGGTAAATTTTGCTAGCCTCCTCCGCGGCTTAGGGAACTGATGCCACGAAAGCTCGGCGGGACGCCTCCAGCAAGCGCATCCCGCTATCTTGAGCTGATCGAGATCGGCTATCGAGCAATCACGCGCGCGGTCGGAACGCCTGCCCGAACCCCTGTGCCTGCGACTTCCAGCTCGCGGCCTTGCGCCATTGCGGGCGCAAGACATGGTCATGGATGATCAGCTCGACGATACGAAGAAGCCGGTCCGCATCGTCGCCCCGCGGGCGGAAGAAGTAGAATTCCTGCGCCGCGCTGACGCGCTTCATCTCGCCGAAGCCGTAGCCGGTGTGGCGCATGAGCTCGGCGGGCTCGATGCCGATCAGAGCGCAATGCGCGCGGCCGGCGTCGCTGTCGAGCCAGGGATTGAGCGCGGCATGGCGCATCCGATGGTGCAGCTCCTTGTCGAACTCCCTCACCGACATGGATTCCGGCAGGCGCACCGCCAGCGCGCGCTCCGTCAGGGCCACCGGCGATCCGCGCAAGGGTGCCGTCGGCGGCAGGATGTGTTGCAGCATCCAGTTGTCGAACCCGAGGTCCGAGCAGAGGTACCCGTCGGCGCTCGTGGTCAGCGAGCCGTAGCGATCGGCGTTGAGCTCACGCAGCCGATCGCGGATGTTGACCTGGGCGGTCACCGAGACCTTGTGGATGGCGATCCTGAGACGGCGCGCCAGCCCCAGCAGCCCGGTCGCCGTCGCGAGCCGATGATCCTCGCCGCACCCGGCCGCGTAGACCCAGACCAGCTTGCCGGGCTTATAGTTCATTACGAAGCGCTCGTTGATGAAAGCGTTCTCCTGAAGCCGGAACACGCTCTTGCCGCCGATGCGCGGCCAGCGGGTCGGGTACCATTCGGTGACCGCACCGGCGGATCCCGCCGGCAGCAGCCGGCTGCCGACAGCGCGCTTCGTCGAAGCCGTATCGGTCTTGGCCTGTTCATTCGTCGTCATGGTCGTGATCCTCGCAGAGCTTCCCGGGGGCATTCCCGATCTCACTCTCGATTCCATGCTTGTTCCGTGACCTTGAGCGGGGCGCTCAACGTCGTGCCGCCATGAACCCGATGGGTTCTGCCTTCGCAGCGCCGGCCGCCAAACGGTCCGCTGCCTCGACATCAGCGACGGTCAGATGCCTGCGGCCGGCCGCTGCGGCGTAACCGAGCGCGAGCCGCGCGACGCGCGTGATCCGCCTAGGATTGGCGCGCGCCAATCGGGAGATGACCTCGTCGCTGGGCGGGGTGATTACCCCTCGCGCCTCTTCCAGAGCCGACCTGACGATCAGGCGCGTGATCGCTAAAAGATCCTCACCACTCGGCGCGGTGATCTCGAACATGACCAGCCGGTCCTGGATAAACGAAGGCAGAGGACCGGCGTCATTTGCGGTGGCGATGATGATGGTGCCCGATAGATCGAATGGTATGCGTAGATATTCGTCCTGCAGGGCGCGGCTGTTTTCCACTTCCAGGATGCTCAGCAGGACGTTGTAGGGCTGCTCGTCGCGGTGGCTGTCGAATTTGTCGATTTCGTCAAGCACGATGACCGGCTGGGCGGTGTTCCCGCTGGTAAGGGCCTCGTTGACCACCGACATGCGCGAGCCGCGCCATGAGGTGGGGTGACCCCCGATGAGCTGCTGCGCATCGCTATTGGTGGCGCAGGAGAAGGCATGGACCGCCGTCCCGAGCGCACCCGCGATTGCTTTCGAAGCATGAGTCTTGCCGATGCCTGGCGGTCCGAGCAGAAGCAGCGGCGGCACGCTGATGGCCGCCTCGGAGATCATCGACAGCGCTACGGCTCTGTCGATCAGGTCGATGACGGTCGTGAATGTCGGGCAGGCCAGCCGAACCTCGGCCAGCCGATCGCGCATTGCCTGCGACCCGAACAGCAAGGGCCGAGCCGCACCACGCTCGTCATCGGCCATCCAGCGGAGTTTTTCGAACCTGACCTGCTCCTCGGTGCTTAGCAAAGGCTGAGGCAGGCCGAGTTCGACCTCGTCGTCGAACATGTATGGCCGGCCGTAAATGCGCTCGAGCTGGTCCAGCAGCGCGGTGCGATCATAGATCGCGACCTCGCGAGGCGGACAAGCACTGTTATCGAGGAGAGGGTTGGCCGCGGCGTCGCCGACCACATGCTCATCTCGATTGATCGGGCGCGCGCGGCTCCGGCGCTTGATGCGAGGAGTGGATTCATAGGCAGGGATGGTGTCGGTCATCATGTGATCTCAGTGGGCGGGCTCGGTCGAGCTGCACCCGGCACCACCGATCACGACGAAAGGCGCGACACGGAGGTCGCGCCTTCAGCGGCTCAGGCTTTATGGTGTGTTCTGGCTCAAGCTCAGTCGAGGTCGGTGACGGTCCGCCCGAGCTCGACCGCCCATTCGATCGCGGCCCGCATGTGGTCGGGGTCATGGCCGCGCGGCGCGATCAGGTCGAGGGCGGCTCGCTTGATGGCGAGGTCGTCGTCATCGAGAGCCCGGCACACGCCGATCCTGGCCAGCCGCGCATAGGCGAGAAGCTTGGCGCCCCTGAGCGGATCGTCGAGGAGTGAGGGATCCGAGATCTTGCCCTGCAGGCGCCGCCAGCCATCGATCTGCGCCAGCAGCGCGCGAGCGCCATGGAAGAGGTCAGCGAAGTCGATCGGCGTCTCGAGCCAGAGCTGTAGCGACCGGGCCATCGCGACCGGATAGGCTGCGGGCTCGCCCGCCGCGGCACGGAGGCAATGTTCGACCGAGACCGTCGGCAACCTGGCCGGCCTCATGCCTTCCTCGCTCATCGCGACGAAGTCGCCGCCGCACATCCGGCTGACGCGGTAGACGATGCTCGGCTCGCCCGAGCGGCGGGCCTGTCGGCGCAGGGCGCGCCGCAGATCGGCGCGGGCGCGATAATCCGCCTCGCTGTGCGACGCGATCAACATGGTTGCAACATTGCCGCAATTGATCAGGATCGCCCAGGCTTGGACAGCATCGGCTTTGAGGTCGTCGGCCTTGACAATGCTGTCGCCCAGGGCCGTCAGCAGGGCTTCGATCTGCGCGGCGTGGAACTGGGCTCGCGTCCGAACCGGCAATAGCGATGGGCGCTCGCGCCAGACCGAAGCGCATCGCCGAAGCAGGGACTGATCCTCGTCGCCGAGGAACTCGAGGGCCTCAAGCTCGTCGACGACCCCGACGAGCCGGAGGTCGGTGGCGGCCGAATGCCAGGCCGTCGCGATGTCGGCGTTATTGCTCAAATTCACGGAATTGCTCTTTTCATGAGGGGTGATCTGCTCTCTGCAGTGCCCGTCCTCCTCTTCTCCAACCGCGCCGCCTGAACGCGAAAGGGCGGCACCTCGCGGCGCCGCCCTTCGGAGACCTATGGTGAGGAGGCTATAAGCCGACCTACACGATCGGGATCCAGCTCGGCTCGTTCACGACCGTGGCGGTGGGTCGCCAGCCATGGGCCGGCCAGGCGGCCTCGGTGTAGAGATGCCGGATGGCCGCCTGCATGTGCGCGGGATCGCCACGGCTGGCGCGCTCGTTGATGATCGCGACGAGCCGTTCCTTCGCCGTAGCCTCGGCCGAGTGCTTCAGCGCTGGCCAGATCGCGATCTGCGCCGCGGCCAGGTAGGCCAGGATGAGCGCGCCCTCCCGTGCCAATCGCAGATCGTGCGGATCCGCCCCTGACTCTTTGGCGATACCCCGCAGGCGATCGGCTATCGCGAACATCTGCTCGACCCGTGCAAGCCGGCCCTCGAAGGACGGCTCCGCCTTCAGGAACAGGCCCCAGCGGGCGATCTCACGAGGCGCGAGCAAGATCTCCCCTGCCGAGGGCGGCGTGAGATCGACGAGGTCGAAGTTCCTGACGGGCCAGCGCGCCAGCCCACGATCGTCTGCGGTTGGACCGGAAGGCCTCGGCGGCAGCATGAGGGGCCCAGGATCGAAGGCGGCGCGCTGATGCCGGATGCGGGTCGCGGTCGCGATGTCCAGCATCGCGGCCTCGCCACGCTCCGCGTCATCTCCGTGAAGAGCGCTAGCCTTCGCCAGTGCCATCTTGGCTTCAGCGTCCTGTGCGGTGCTGCAGGGCCAGATCGAGACGATCGCGCTGCAGGATAGACCCGCGATGGCGAGCGCAACCCAGGCCCGATTTTGCGCGTCGGGGTGATTGCTGCCGATCAGCAGCCGGCGGGCCTCATCGCCGCAGCGCTTGGCGTCGATGGCCATGGCCTGAAGGTCAGGCGCGCAGCGCCGGAACGCCACCAGCTCCGCGACCGAGGGATCGTCACCGACGTTTTCGGTGATCGCCATCAGCGGATCGCGGATAGCCTCGGCCCGCCCCTCCTGGCCGCCGCGATGTGCGTCGTCGTGCGGCGCGAGGGGGCCGCGTGAACCGTCTCTAATCATGTCTTGCTCTCTCGTGGTCATAGCCCTGTCGGCTACGCCCCCTCAGGTCCCTGGAATGCGAAAGGGCACCGCGGTCCGCGGCGCCCTCCCGGCAACTTCGGAACTGCTCCGGTCCTGATCAGAGCCGCTTGAAGCGGGCGGCAGCGTCCTGCTGCATGCGACGCAGCTCCTTCAGGCGATCTGCCATCGCGGCGGCAAACATTACGATGTCCCTCAGGCGCTGGTCGACGAGGCGCTGAGCCAGTTCATCGATCCGGGGCCGGCCGGGCTGGTCCCCGGCCGTGATCGCGTCGATCAGACAGGCCCGCGCGAGATCGGCCGCCGCCAGCAGGTTCGCGCCGTGGATGGCGCGCTGAAGCCGGTCGAGACGCTCGGGATCGAGATCGGCATCCTGCTCGATTGCCCTGGCGAAGCGATCGGCATCGTCGAACTGCAGTGCTGCGCGCTCGACCAGGAGCGCAGGCGCGGCCAGTTCCCGCGCGAAGGCCATGAGGCTCAGCCCCTGCTCGAGGCCGAGTACGGCCGGGCGACCATCTCGCGCGTCATCGAGGGTGGGCACGGTGGCCGCATGGAACACGGTCTCGACGACGTCGACGTCGCCGATATCACCATGCGCGAAGGCCTTCCGAGCGGCCTTGACGAAGTCGGCATCTCCACCGACCGCCGCGATGACATCGCCGAGGACGCGTCGGCGCGCAACGAAGTCTACGGCCAAGCGCGGCGGCGCCAGCGCGACCGCGATCGTCGAAGCCGCGTTTAGGACGGACAGTCCGATCAGCATGTCGAGGTAGAAGGCGACCTGCGCCCGATCCGAGGTGCCAGCGAGCGACAGGAAGCGGCTGATCTCGACAGCGTGCCCGATGGCGCGCGCGGCGATCTCGCCGACCTCATGGGTCTCGGCGGCGAAGCTGGCGTAGCCTTTCTCCGCGCCAGCGGAAAGCGACAGGCGGTCGCTGAAGGCCGCGAGGTCGTCGGTGACCGCTCTGATCGGCAGTTCGAGCTCGATATCGGCGAGTGAGGCAGAGGAGATGGTCTTCATATTCAGTCGTCCCAGTTCCTTGGGGGTTACGGCTACGTAGCCGCGCTTTCCCTCCGTCCTGAGAATCGAAAGAGGCGTCCGATCCCGGACGCCTCCCTCATGTTCTCCTGCTCGGCAGGTGATCAGACCAGCTCGTTCCAGTCGAACTGGAGCCGATCGCGGGCGCCCACGGGCAGGGTCTTGATCCAGGCCGCCTCGGCCGTGACGTGCCGCACCGCCGACTGCATCGCCGGAGGATCGCCGGCCTCGCCGCGGTGGTTGATCAGCGCGACGACCTGCTTCTTGACCGCCAGCGCGTCCCGGTTGTGGATGGGCCAGATCATGACCTGGCAGGCGGTGAGGTATCCCATCAGCCGGGCGCCCTCAGCGGCCGCCAACAGCTCGCTGGCATTGCCGGGTCCGCGGCTGGCAAGCTCGAGCAGCCGGTCGCAGGCCTCGAACATCTTGGCGGCGCGCTGGAGAAGCGCGTCGAGATCGGGAGCGGATCGGGCGAACCGGCTCCATTCGACGATCTGGGTGTGGGCGAAGGCCGGAAGGCCGCCGCGTTTCGGCAGATGCTCGACGAGGTCGAAGCGCTCGAGCGGCCACGTCGCCAGACCCCGGTCCTCGCTCCGCGGTGCAGGCGGCGCTGGCGGCAACATCAGCGACGGCACCGCGAAGGCGCCGCGCCGCCAGCGGATCCGCCGGGCGGTCTGCGCTTCCATGCTGCCCTCGAAGTCCTTCTCGCGCTTGTGCAGCTGCACGCCCGTCCTCTGGTCGAGCGCGAGCTTTGCTTCCGCAGCGTCGAGGTCGTCGGCCGGCCAGAGCGCAACAAGCGCGATCAAGCTGATGCTCATGATCTCGAGCCCGCCGCAGACGGCCTCGCCGATATCGTCGCCGCTCTCGCGAGCCAGCCAGACGCGGAACTCCTCCGAATGCAGATTTTTGGCGTTTCGCGCTGCATTCTTGAGGTCGAGCGGCTGGCGCCTGAACGCGACCAGTTCGGCCATGCTCGGATCATCGCCTGCGGCGATCTCCATCGCCACCGCGATCGGATCGCGCAGGGCGGTATCCGCCGGCTCGTCGATCGCCTTACTGCTGCGCGGGGCGAGCGAGCGGCCGCCCTCGTTCTTCCTGGTCATGCTTCAAACTCTCATTGGGGTTACAGCCATCCCGGCTGCGCTTCCTCGTTCCCGGAATCAAAAAGGCGCCCGGTCTGGCGCCTTCGTCGTCAGGGCAGATGGTTCTGCTTCACGCCGCCAACTGGAAGGACTGACTGCGCTGACCCAGCCAGCGCTCGATCTCGTCGAGTTGAGCGCGGCGGCCCACCTCGTCTTCGGCGAGCCCGGCACGCAGCTCCGCAACGCGCCGCAACGCCCCAGCCAAGGTCAGCCACGGCATCTCATCCGTTGTGGTCAGCCGATGTGCCAGCCAGTCGCGCCCGCGCTGCCGTGCGGCGGGCGACAGCAGATCGGGCGCCTCCAGAAAGGCGAGACGATTTGCAAAGGCGCGCAGGCGCTCATCCGCAATCGCCTCGGCCGCGAAAGGAATGCGCTGCTCCCAGGGAAGGTGGTGCCAGGTCTGACAGGCGCGGGCATCGGCATCGGCGACGAACCGCTCATAGAGCCGGGCCTCCGGCCAGAAGCTGGGCTCACGGTCTGCATATCGTGCGGTTAGGGCCAGAGGCAGCGTCTTCCAGATCCCGTCATGCGCATTGATTTGCTGCAGCCGGTCGCGATGCAGATCGGCGGCCGTCTCGTCGCAACCCGTAGCGACGCGAATCTCCGGCCATGGCAGCAGCATCGGCTGGGCATTGAGCTTGACGGTTCGCACGGGTCTTTCGCCCCTGGAAGCCAAGGCAGCGGTCAACTCGGTCTGCGACCGATCCAGCCAGCTTGCCGGGTCGATCCGGAGATCGGCCAGCGCCAGGCTGGACGGGTTGGTTGGCGAGGTCATTAGGGGCGCCACCGGCACGATCCTGCCGAAAGCGACCAGGCCAAACACACCGCCGGCTTCAAGCCGTCGCTGCACCGAGCGCTTGTCGGCATTTTCCATCAACGAGGCGACGAGATCTGGCGCCCGTTCGCGCAGGAGGCGGAACAGAGCGATGGTCGCACTAACATCGTTCAATGCGTCATGTGCCGCGTCCTCATCGAGATCGATGGCGTTGGCCCGGCAGACCTCGCCCAGGCGGAAGACCTGCCGGCCATCCCGCTCGGGGATCCGGATTGCATCCGGCCTCAGGGTCGCGATCGCTCGGGTCATCGTGAGCACATCGGCACGACAATTGCTGTCGAGCGAGGTCAGATACGGCGGCAGCAAATTCTGAAACAGCGCCGCGCGGAGGATCTCCTCGTCATATGCAAGGGTGTTGTAACCCATGATGACGGCCGGCGCCGATCTGGAAATGAAGGCGGCGATCTCCCGGAGCATCTGCGTTTGGCTAAGCGGAGCGTCGGTCAGGTCACGCGGACGCAGGCCTGTGACCATCAGGGCATCAGGTGACGGCACGACGTGGTCGGGCACGCGCGCGCGAAGCACCAGCTCTTCTTCGACGACGAGATGCTCATTAGTGCGGATGAACGCGGACTGCACGGGAACGTCGAAGGCTGGGGACAGGCCGGTGCATTCCAGATCGTAGAAGATGTAGCCGGCCATCAGTGCACACCCCGCTCGGGCTCGCTGCCGAACGGCAGCTTGGTCAGGACGACACCGAGATCGGTCGCATCCGCCCGCATCGCCGCCTCGATCATCGGCGCGGCGCGCGAGCGACGATACTCATCATCGTCGCGGGCCATTTCCTCGTAGACCGCGATCTTCAAGCTCAACGTTGCATGGTCGAAGGCCGGCGGCTCGGCCAGGATCAAGGCGAAGCGCCGGGCAGCCGCTCGAGCGCCTTCTCCAAGCTGGCGGCCGTTCAGGCCGCCATATTCGTTGTAGATCCTCGCGGCATCGGCTTCGAGAAGCCGGGCATGGGCCATGCAGGCCTCCCACTTCCGATACAGCGTCTCCGCATCCGGCTGGGAGATATAGGCGCGCTGGTACAGGCGCAGTTCGTCATCGGCAGGCAGGGCGGTGTCGCCGCCCAAAGTGTTCTCGCTCATCAGGCTTGCTCGGTCGGAGTTCAGACCTGCAGCCGCCCTCGTCCGGACCAAAGCTCGCAGGGGTTCTCGTTATCGAGTTCCGGCCTCACGTTGTTGCCGGTTACGGATAAAGAGGCGGTCTGGCGCCGGCCCTTCCATCTTGGCGCTCTCAGCCCCCGATTTCCCAGCATTAGCTAACGCGCAAACGTGGCCCCGAGCTGACGCCGGGAGCGTCCGCTTTCCGGCAATCCAATTCCTACTGTGTTGCGAATCCGAACACTGGCCCTTAGCTGCTGGGATGTAGGCCTGACGCATTTCCGCGTCGTCGTCGGGATGCCGCGAGAGCAGGCGCAGCATGATCTCGCGGCCCCGTGTGCGCCTGTGTGATCGTGGCGCAAAATGGCAAGTCGGCGGCAGGCAGGATCGCTAAGCATCGCTCAATCGATGTGTGTTTCCGATCCGATATGGCCTGGCGATGATCCATCACCGTTCGCGTGCAATTTGCGGCGCCGTCTGCCTCGTGGTCATAACGGCATTCTGCGGTGCGGAGCCCGGGCTCGCCGCTTCGGGCGTGCGGGCGGTCGCCAAACCATACCAGTTCGATGAGAGATGGTCCGCCTTCACCGGCTACAGGGCCATGAAGGCCGACTACCGCAACGGCAACTTCATCTACAACGCGCTGCAACAGGGTCCCTGCTTGGCGTGAACGCACGCTTCTGAATCCAAGACCGCCTCGACAGGAGATCACGATGATATCGCGCTCGCTTCGCTCGGCCTGCGTCACCCTCAGCCTTCTCGCGCCGGCCGCCGCCATGGCTCAAGGCGCGCCAAAGCCGAATATCCTCTACATCGTCGCGGACGATCTCGGCTGGGGCGATGTCGGCTTCCACGGCTCCGACATCAAGACGCCGACGCTCGACAGGCTCGCCAACGAAGGCGCCGCGCTCGACCAGTTCTACGTCCAGCCGATGTGCACGCCGACGCGCGCAGCACTGCTGACCGGGCGCTATCCGATGCGTTACGGGCTGCAGAGCTTCGTCATCATCCCGGAGCAGAGCCATGGCATCTCGCTCGACGAGAAGCTGCTGCCGCAGATCCTCAAGGAAGCCGGCTACAGCACTGCGATCATCGGCAAATGGCATGTCGGTCATGGCGACAGGAAGCTCTGGCCGAGGCAGCGCGGCTTCGACTACCAATATGGCGGCCTGATCGGCGAGATTGACTACTATACTCACAAGATCCAGGGCGTCACCGACTGGTATCGCAATGACAAGAAGCTCGACGAGCCGGACTATGTCACCACCCTGCTCGGCAAGGATGCAGTGCGTTACATCGAGGCGCATGACCCGGCCAAGCCGATGTTCATGTATCTCGCCTTCACCGCGCCACACACGCCCTTCCAGGCTCCGCAAGAGTATCTCGACCGCTTCAAGTCGATCGCCGATCCGAACCGCCGCACCTATGCCGCCATGGTCAATGCGATGGACGATCAGATCGCGGCGGTTCTCGCGGAACTGCAGAAGAAGGGCATGCGCGACAACACCCTCGTGGTCTTCCACAGCGACAATGGCGGCACGAAATCGGCGGCTTTCGCCGGCCAGATCGAGACCAAAGGCGCGCTGCCCGCGAACAACGGGCCGTTCCGCGACGGCAAGGGCTCGCTCTACGAAGGCGGTACCCGCGCGGTCGCGCTCGCGAACTGGCCGGGCCATATCAAGCCCGGGAAGGTCGACCAGCCCCTGCATGTCGTCGACATGCTGCCGACCCTTGCCGCGCGTGCCGGCGCCAGCACTTCCGGGACCAAGCCGCTCGACGGCAGCGACGTCTGGCAGACAATCAGCCAGGGCGCGCCGTCGCCGCGCAAGGAAGTCGTCTACAATGTCGAGATGTTCCGCGGCGCCGTCCGACAGGGCGACTGGAAGCTGTTCTGGCGGACGACCTTGCCGGCCAAGCTGGAACTCTACGACGTCTCGAGGGATCCGGGCGAGACGAAGGACCTCGCCGCCGAGAACCCGCAGATCGTCGCCGCGTTGCAGAAGCGGATCGACGATCTCGCCAAGGAGATGAGACCCTCGCTGTTCTTCCAGGCGACCTTCAAATCCTATCTAGGCCGCCATGCGCCGACCCCGGCCTTCCCCAATGACGATGCCTTTTTCGCCAGCGGGGACTAGGCCGAGGGCATCACACGCAGAATGCCGTTGCAACCGCCGGCGGCTGGGGCATGATCGAACGGCATGCCCCAGCGTCGTCTCGCCGGGCGCGATTGCGGCGGCATGGGCGGGGGCCGGATGTCACACGCTGCGGCCCGGGCGGCCCTGTTGCACATGTTGCCGGCCTATCTGGCCTCGGCTGATGTCGAGGCCGAGACCGTGTTTCGACGCGCAGGCATGACGGTGGACGACGTCCACTCTTCAAAGATCGTTCGTCGCTCGCAAATCAACTCCGCCCTGGCCTTCGCCGCCGATTATGTCGGCATGGCGGAAATCGGCCTCGCCCTCGGAGGGATGGCCGAGCCCGACAGGCTTGGCCCGATCGGGATGGCGATGAAGGCCGGAGTGACCGTTGAGAGCTGCATGCGGGCGCAAATGGCGACGATGCCGGGCATGCAGTCCCATGTCGACATCCGCTTGAACAGGGTTGGCGAAGACGTCGTCTGGTCGCACCGCCCCGTCGGCGACGACGAAACGGCCTGGCTGCTCTACGAAGGAGCTGCCGCCTTCAACGTCACGATGTTGAAGTGTCTGCTCGGAGACGGCTGGGCTCCCGAGCGCGTTACCTTCCCACATGCCTGCAAGGGGCGCCGCCAAGTCTACGAAGAGTTCTTTCAGGCGCCGGTCATCTTCGCTCAGGACGAGGAGCTGCGCATTCATTTCCGGCCCGATGTCTTGTCGAGACCCCTATCAGGGGGGCAACATCGCTCCTCGCACGAAAACGTGGCTCCATTCAAAGTCGAGGGGCTCGACCGTTTCAGGCTTGGTGCATCCGATATTGAGCTTGCGATCGTCCGCATGATCGACGCGACGATCCCCCACAAGCCGATCACGCTGCACGAGGCAGCGACTATCCTCGGATTATCGCCGCGGACCTTGCAGCGTAGGCTCGACGAGCACGGCATCGTCTTCGAGCAAATCCTCGACACAAGGCGCCATGGCCTTGCCATCCGCCTGCTCATGGAGCCCGGCGTCAGCGTGACGAATGCCGCGATGCTCCTCGGCTATTCCGACGCCGCTCATTTCCATCGCGCCTTTCGCCGCTGGGAGGGGCAGTCGCCGACGGACTACCGACGCTTTGGCGCGATGCTCCTCCCCAGATAACGCGCGCGAATACCAAAATGCTCCAACTCTCACCAATAGGCCAGCGCAACCAGACTAGCCGAAAGCAATCCTTCCGGACGTCCGGACAGGGCTAGCTCAGGCCGAACATGCGCGTCTGGCTCATACCTGAGATGGTCAAAGGCCGACTTCACTGTTCTTTACCGAACGTCCGATTTCGGGCCATGTCCCAATGTCCGGCCCTGGCGCTTAGCGATGGAGCGGATGAGCTATAGTGGTTTCGGATGCGGCATCCCGACGGAGGATGCGTTATGGTTGTCGAAGCTCAACCGATCCATCAGCGTCCGGCCTGGAATACCGGACGCATCATCGGCCCAAAACCGCCGCTGAAGCCGCGCCACATCTGGGCCATCAGGACACGTCTTCAGCACGACCGGCGCGTGCGTGATCTGGCGATGTTTAATCTAGCAATCGACAGCAAGCTGCGAGGCTGTGATCTGGTGCGACTGCGAGTGGGCGATGTCGTGCTCGGCGGAACCGTGAGGTTGAGAACGTCGATCATCCAGCAGAAGACCGGCCGGCCGGTGCCGTTTGAGCTAACGGACCCGACGCGGGAGGCGCTCACTGCTTGGCTCAGGAAGCGACCAGGTGAGAATGGTTATTGGCTCTTTCCCAGCCGCAGTCGGCCGGGCGACCATGTGACGACCCGGCAGTACGGACGGCTTCTGGACGATTGGGTCGCGCTGATTGGATTGGACCCTGCACTCTACGGTACCCATAGCCTTCGCCGCACGAAGGTCGCCCTGATTTACAAGCGCACAGGCAACCTGCGGGCCTGTCAGCTGCTGCTAGGGCACTCCAAACTGGAAAGCACCGTACGCTACCTCGGCATCGAAGTTGATGATGCACTGCTCCTGTCTGAGCAAATAGATCTGTGATCAGTTCGGCGCGGCGGCAATCGTCGCGCCGAACGTTGCACCAGACTGCATCTTTACTCAACGCACGCTGGGGCTATCGACACACCCTCTCGGCGATAATCGATCGGGGGGCGACCCTCCCAGCGTAGGAACGCGCGGTTGAAATGCGACGGTGCCGAGTAACCCAGCCTCATCGCGACTTCCGTCACACTGATGCGCTCATCCCTCAGCCAGGCTGTCGCAAGCTGATGTCGCCGGTCGTCCAGGATCTGTTCGAAAGGGGTACCGTAATCATCCAGCCTGCGCTGAAGCGTGCGGGACGACAAACCCAAGATACGAGCAGCGGTGTACAGCGTAACGGGGCGATGGGCCAGAGATGCGTCGACCATACGGCGGACTGCGAGGTCGATATCGCTCGCGCTCGGCCGGAAAGCGCCGATCGGTTCCTGACTTGTCGGGTCGGGGAAGCGAAAGCCAGCCGAATTTTTCGCGCGCAACGGTGTCGAGAGATCGGAGCGCTTCATGTGGATCCGCATTGCGCCTTGGTCTCCGAAGCTGACCGGCGCGCGGAAATGATCCTCGTAGCGCGCACGCTGTCCTTTGCAGCGATGGGGAAAGCTGACATGGCTGGGAGCCCAGCCGTCGCCGAGGAGTTGGCGAAGCATGGCGACGGTGAAGGCCCCGGCGCCTTCGTGCAATAGCCAGCATGTCTCGTCGTCGCCGACAAGACGATGCGTCCAGATGATCTCGTCTTCGCGCTTCTGCAGAACGATGGCGGTATGCGACTGCATCGTCGGCATCAGTTTGATCTGGGCCTGGAGGCAGGTTTCGGCGGTCGCGCCGGCCTTCATCGCGAGACCGATCGGACCGAGTTGCGCAGGGTCCGCTGTCGCGCCAAGAGAAAGGCCGATCTCGGCCATCCCGATACTGCGTGCGGACAGTGCGAGAGCGTGGTGAATCTGCGATCGGGAAACCACCTTAGCCGACGCAACGTCGTCCAGGCTCATGCCGACTTGGCGAAAGACCTTGTCGGGCTGCACCCCAGCCGCCGCCAGATGCGCTGGCAGCATGTGGATCAGAGCGGCTCGGGCTGCGGCGCGTGACATCTGGCCCCCCGCCCATGTCGTCGCATCTGGATCTGCCCCGCTGATGACGTAAGGGCAGATCCCATCATGATCCATACCGCGCGGTATGCAAGAGAATTCACGCCTCGGTTGTGTTATATGACGCGCCGTCGATCAGTCACCGGTGGCGAAGAAGGCGTCTTCGTTGGGGAAGGCCGGTGCCGGGACGTTGCGGCCGAAATAGGCCTTGAACGTCGACTGGAAGAATAGCGAGGGCTTCGATTCCCTGGCGAGGTCGTCGATGCGCTTCTGCAGCGCGGCGACAACAGGTTGGTTCTCGGCGGCGAGGTTCTTCGTCTCGCCCGGATCCTTGGCGATGTCGTAGAGCTCGACCTGCGCCGGCAGCGTGGTGCGCCAGAACAGTTTCCAGTCCCCTTGGCGGACGGCGCCGCGGAACATCTCGACATTGTAGACGATTTCCTTGCGCGGCGAAGGCACGCCGGTGCTGATCGTCTGCCAGACGTCGCTGCCGTCGAGCGGCTTGGTCCCTGCGGTGCCGGCGCCAGCCTGGCCCGCGAGCGTCGGCAGCATGTCGACGACGTGCAGCGGCTGGTCGACCTTGCCAGGCTTAATGCGGCCGGGCCAGTTGGCCAGCGCGACCGCGCGCGTACCACCCTCGTAGAGCGAGCCCTTGCCCTCCCGGAACGGCGCGTTGCTGGCTGGCAGCTTGCCCTCGGTATGGATCTGGCCGGCGAAGGTCGCCGAACGCGTGCCGCCATTATCGCTGTGGAAGACGACCAGCGTGTTCTCGCGCATGCCCTTCTTCTGCAGGGCGGCGAGCACGGCCTTGATCTGATCGTCCATGGCGTTGACCATGGCGGCATAGACGCGGCGGTTCGGATCGGCGATCGACTTGAAGCGGTCGACATACTCCTTCGGCGCCTGGAACGGCGTGTGCGGGGCGGTGAAGGCGAGATACATGAACATCGGTTTGGCCGTGTCATGTGCCTCGATGTAGCGCACCGCGTCCTTGCCGAGCAGAGTGGTGACGTAGCCGGGCTCGTCGAGCTTCTTTTCGTTGCGATACCAGTCGGTCACGCCCTGGATCTTGTGCGTGTTGTAATCGATCTCGCCGATCAGGCCGCCATATTGATAGTCGAAGCCGCGCTGGCGCGGCCAGAACTTGCGGTCGGCATGGCCAAGATGCCACTTGCCGATGATGGCGGTGTTGTAACCGGCTTCCTTCAGGAGCTGCGGCAGCAGCTTTTCGTCCAGCGGGATGCCGTAGGTCTGCTCGGGCAGGATGACGAAGCTCTGCAGGCCGTAGCGCAGCGGGTAGCGGCCGGTCATGAGCGCCGCACGGGTCGGCGTGCACATCGGCTGAACGTAGAACTGGTCGAGCGCCGCGCCTTCGTTGGCGAGCTGGTCGATGGTCGGTGTGCTGATCTCCGAGCCGTGGAAGCCGACATCGGCCCAGCCCAGATCGTCGGCGACGATGTAGAGGATGTTCGGTTTCTTCGCGCCTTGCGCCATGGCGGCGGCAGGAGCGAGAAGAGTCAGGGCGATGCAGGCCCAGCGAAGCGAGCGCGAGATCATCGTATTCTCCTGTCGGCGCGATAATGGCATTCAGAAGCGCGCGTTCAGGCCGAGCACCGGGCCCTGCTGCAGCGCATTGTAGATGAAGTCGCCGTTCCGGTAGCTCACCTTCATCGCGCGGTAGCCGGCGAAGGCGGAGATGCTGTCGTTGAAGGCGTAGCCGAGACCGCCGAAGACATCCCACTCGTAGCGGGAGCCGCCCTTACCGACGAAGCCGATGGTCGTGGCATAGAGCGAGGGGGTCAGGTTCACCTTGAGGCGGGCGCCGACGACGCCATCTGCCCATTGCTCGCTTTCGGCAAGCTTCAGGGTCACCGGCAGCACCTGCACGCGCAGCGTGTTTTTCATGGCGAAGCCGCGCACGCCGGCGAAGGCGTCGATGCTGTAGGCGGGATCGTCGATCAGCCGGTATCCAGCGGCGGCCAGCCCGATGAAGGCAGCGCTGTCGACCTTCACGCCGGCCGGATAACCGGCGGGGTAGACCGTCTTGTTCGGCGAGATCTTCGACGCGATGAGATCGACGAACAGCAGGTAGCGGTCGTATCGGACCTCGCCTGCGCCCATCAGGCCGCCGTCGAAATTCTTCATCACCTGGTCGAAGCCGATCGATACCTTGGCCGCCGGCAGCGGCGGCAAGGTGCGCAGCCTGCCCTCCAGGCCCGTCGCCCAGAGATAGGCGGATGCCGTGAAGGTCAGGCGCGGCGGCAACGGCTGCGGCGGTGCGGGCTCCTGCCTGGCAGAGGGAATGTCGGCGGCGAACGCAGCGGAGCCGGCGGTCAGTGCCGCAGCGAGCAGGGGTGCGACCGCAACCGGGCGGCGGGAAAAGCGCATCGTCATGGGTCCGTGTCTCAAGGCTATGAAGGGGGTCAGGGCTGTTTCGGCGCGACGCAGTAGTTCCAGTAGCCGCGCGTCTTGGTCGCATCGGACCAGAACCAGCACAGCTCCGGCGACGGTGCCTTGGGCACGCTGTTGACCGCGGCGACGGCGACGACCGTGCCGATGGTCACGCCCGCGACAACTCGGCCCCAATACCAGGGGCGCACGGCTGGAACGGGCCTGACCGGTGCGACCACGACGGTGCGGTGATGATGATGGACGCTGCGATGAGGAGCATGGCGGACCGCCCGATGCTGGGGCCGGTAGACTCCGGCGGGCTGCGCGATCGCGACCTCGGTCGATGCGGGAGACAGGAACGACAGCGCGGCGAGCAGGACGGCGAAGCCGGATCCGAGCAGGTTTGGACGGGTCATCGTGAAGCCATGCGGGCAAGGGCGTCGGGACGACGATGCTTAGTGGGGACACGCGGTCCCGACTTACCATTTCGCGCCAAAATCCGGTGTGCCTCCTGATCGCGCCGTCGGGACGACGCCGGGCGCACGACGTGGTAGCCGACAACAATGTGGCGCGACCGGATCCGCGATTGTCGAGAGCTGTGCTTCCTGGCGCCCTGGATCGTGCTGGTGGCGGCCGCCTTCGTCGCGACCGCATTTCTGACGTCCGGCGCGTCCTCGCGAAATACGGCTGAGAAAGCCGCTGCGCCGACCCATGTCGGGTCGCAGGCCTGCGCCGGCTGCCATGCCGCGCAGACGGTCGCCTGGACCGCCTCCCACCATGCCCACGCGATGGACCATGCCCGGCCCGAAACGATGCGCGGCGACTTCTCGGGCGTGGTCGTCGAGAGCGCTGGTCTGCGAGCCCGCTTCTTTCGGGAGGGCGACGCCTATCGCATCGAGACTGCCGGAAGCGACGGCGCATCGGCCGTCTTCACCATCAGCCACAGCCTCGGCTGGGAACCGTTGCAGCAATATCTGGTGACCTTTCCGGACGGCCGCATCCAGACCCTGCCCTGGGCCTGGGACACGCGCCCGGTCGCCGCCGGCGGGCAGCGCTGGTTCCTGGTCTATGGCGACGAGCCCATCGCGCCGTCCGACAGCCGCTACTGGACCCGGCTCCAGCAGAACTGGAACCATATGTGCGCGGAGTGTCATGCTACCGATCTGCGCAAAGGCTACGATGCCGCTGCCGATCGCTTCCGAACCACCTGGTCGGAGCTGGGCGTCGGCTGCGAGGGCTGCCACGGCGCCGGCGGCGGGCATGTCGCCTGGGCGCGGTCGGGCGCGGCGACAGGCGATGCGCTAAAGGGATTTGCATCCGTGGCCGCGATGCGGCCGGTCCCGGACTGGACGCCCGCCCCTCGGACCGGCAGTCCGGCCTCGGGCGTCGCGCGGCCAGCCGGCGACGAGGTCGAGACCTGCGCGCGCTGCCATGCGCGGCGCGGCCAGATCGGCACCGATTGGCGCCCCGGCCGCCCGATCGCGGAGACCCACAGCCCGGTCTCGCTCTCGGCCGGGCTGTTCGAGGATGACGGGCAGATGAAGGACGAGGTCTTCAACGACCACGCCTTCAAGCAAAGCCTGATGTATCGCAAGGGCGTCGTCTGCAGCGACTGCCACGATCCGCATTCCGGCAAGGTTCGGGCGGAAGGCGCTGCGATCTGCAGCCAGTGCCACCAGCCGGAGCGCTTCGAGAGCGTTGCTCATACCGGCCACGCCCCTGGTCCCGGAAAACCCGATTGCATCGGCTGCCACATGCTGGCGCGGACCTATATGCAGGTCGACCGGCGTCATGACCATTCCTTCCGGATTCCGCGTCCGGACCTCACCGTCACGATCGGCGTGCCCAATACCTGCAACGCCTGCCATGCCGACCGTCCCGCGAGCTGGGCGGCGGACGCCGTGGCACGCTGGCATGGTCCCGAGCGCAAGGGGTACCAGACCTACGCCGAAACCTTCCATGGCTCGCGCGCGAGCGATCCGGCGGCGCGCGAGGCCCTGCAGCGGCTCGCCGTCGATGCGCAGGTGCCGGCGCTCGCGCGCGCCACGGCGCTGGACGAGCTTGCAGGCTGGCCGTCCGCAGCCAGCGAGGCCGCTGCGGCAAAGGCCCTGTTCGATACTGATCCGGTCGTACGTGCCGCCGCCGTCCGGCGGCTCGAGGGACAACCGGCCGACAGAAGGCGTGCCGCGCTGCCGCTGCTGAGCGACCCCGTGCGTCTCGTCCGCGTCGCCGCCGGCTATCTGCTCGCCGATTTCGCTCCCGAAAGCCTTTCGGCCGCTGATCGCGATGCGTTGCCGATAGCGGTTGCGGAATATGAGGCCGCTCAGGCGATCGATCTCGACCGGCCCGAGGCGCGGGCCAATCTGGCCTTGCTGCGGATCAGGCAAGGCCGCCAGAACGAGGCCGAGGCTGAGTATGTCTCAGCGCTGAGGCTCGATCCGGGTGCGGCTGCGATCGCCGTACAACTGGCCGATCTCTATCGGCGAACCGGCGGGGAAGCCGAAGCGGAGCGCGTCCTCCGCGGCGCCCTCGCCGCCGCTCCAGATGCGGCGATCGCGCATCACGCGCTCGGTCTGTCGCTGATCCGCCAGAAACGGCTGGAGGAAGCGCTCATCCAGCTGAAGGCCGCGAGTGACGGCGATCCCGCAACCGCTCGCTTTGCCTTCGTCTACGCCGTCGCTTTGCAATCATCGGGCAAGCCGAACGAGGCGAGGAGCCTGCTCGAAGCCGCATTCGCGCGTCATCCCGCCGATGCCGACATAGCGGCGGCTTTGCTGCAAGGCGCGCTGCAAGCCGCCGATACCGTCAGGGCTTCCGCGCTCGCGCAGCGCCTTGTCATGCTGCGGCCCGACGATCGGCGTCTCGCCGAATTGGCCGCAAGGCTGCGCCGCTAGAACCCGCCGCGGACAGGTGGACCGGTCGGGTCGATCCGACCCGACCGGAGCGGCCGTTACTGCCAGCTCTTGCTGACGGTCGGCAGCAGGAGCTGCTTTTTGTTCTTGGCGCAGGCGGTCTGCACGGCCTTCTCGTGGCGGGCGAAGGCCTTGACGTCGATCTTCGCCGCATCCTTGTCGGCGGAGGCATAGCCGGCCGTCCAGGCGCTGACGATCAACTGCGTCTCCGGGTCGGAGCCGATGAAGTCGCCGCAGGTGATGCCGGCGGCATCGATCGAAGCCGGCCCGCCGCGGACCGCCGTGGCGTTGCGGGAGGCCGTCTCGATCAATGACATCACCGTCGCGGACGGGTTGGCCGCACACCATTTCTGCATGGTGGCGATATTGGCATGATAGACTTGCAGATTGAGCTCGGTGCGCCCGGCCTTGCCGTTGAACCAGCCGCTCATCCACGCCGCGAAGTCGCGCTTCGCAGGCGGCGTCATGGCCTGGTAATCGCGGCAGGTCGCCCGGCTGATGTCGTACTGCATCTGCGCTTGGCTGGCACTCGACAGGCCCAAGGCGCAGAAGAGCGCGGCAGGTAGAATGGTCTTGCTGATCTTCATCATCGTCATCCCAAAGGTAGGTCAGTGGTGCCCGCCTCCAGGACTAGCGTTTCCAGCAAAGTGGTTGCTTGCCATTTCGCGCCAGCAGGAAGCCGGTGAAGATCAGCTGCTGCCATCGTTGCAATGCGCCAAGCAGGTGATTGAGCGATATCGGGCCGGCCAACGCCCGGTTTGCGATGTCCGCTTCTGGGCAAGTCTCCAGTGACGGCTTATGTGAAGGGTTTCGGATGCCGGCCCGTGCGAGCTGGGATGGTCCGGGTTGAGGGC
>NZ_JBMDKB010000038.1:0-24790 GCF_057809495.1 Allobosea sp. FG18 | reverse complement strand
TGCGAAATATCACGATTACGACAGCGAAATCAGCGACTTACTTGGAGAATGTGGGTTAGAGCGCTCGCCCCCTTCGGAGGCGGGCGCTTTCGCGTGGCGGCCAGCTCTCCGCTGTATGTGCCACCGCGTGTTTGCCCCGGTCCTTTGTGGCTGGTCTACGGGCCGCGTTCCCGTTTTCAAGGGCAAGCGTTGCGCCTTCGGCGCCCTTGAAACCGCTCTCTTTCCGTCCCGTCCACGACCGCCACGACCGGGAGCAATCACGCTCCCGAGAGCACGCGGAGAGACGAAGATGGCCACCCCCAAGAGCGAAAACGCCACCGAAGCGAAGCGCAGCAACCTCCCGACGCACGGCGTCTACGTGGTCGAGGGCGAAGGCGAAGGCAGCTTCTGGACGAAGGTCGGCGCCGCGTGGGCGCACAACGACGGCCAGGGCTTCAACATCAACATGACTGCCGTCCCGCTGACGGGCCGGCTCGTTCTCCGGGCTCGCAAGGACTGAGCCGATCAACCCGGGCCGGCCCTTCGGGGCCGATCCCGGGAGGGAGTAGGGAAAGGAGGGGACCATGACGCCGAACATCTTTTACGCCCCCGACCTGAACCGTCTCAGGTGGAACGGGCAGCAGCGGGCCGCAGGTGCGCAGACGGATTTCGCCCCGGTTGTCCGGCTCTGGTTTCCGAACACGCCTTGCCAGTGGTTTCTCACCGACTTGGACGTGGAAAATGAGGACTGGGTCTACGGCCTCTGCATCAGCGGAAACGACGACGCGATTGAGCTCAATTATTGGAGCCGGACGCAGTTCGAGCGCTTGGCGGCCGTGCCGGGAAGCTTCCGCCTTCAGTCGAGCAGCCGTTTCGGGTTTCACACCCCGCTTAGCAACTACCTGAAGGCCGTCGCCCGCAAGAAGGCTATCGGCTTCTAGATACGACAAAGCCCCCGGCCGAAACCGGGGGCTTTAATCCGTCTAGCGGACGAGACGACCCTTGCGGGACGTGTCTCTTGCCGGCCCGAGGGCCGGCCTTGGCGCGAGCGCCACCCCCATAATGTGCGGACCTGGTCGGACGATTTCAATCGTCTTCGTCGCGGATCATAGGGGCATAACTTGGCATCCGATCGCGCTGGCCCGTCCGGCGCAGATAGAGCACCCACGGCTTAGGCTCAGGATGCGCCGAGTTCCCGCCGGCCCGGCCGCAGCCTGTGCATTTCAGGGCATGCGCCACTCGATTCATGTCGGCATCATCGGGCAGCGGTAGCGCGCCAGCATCGAGCATCGTCAGCCGTCCGCAGACGGTGCATCGCGCCATCACCTGAATCCGCTCGCGCCGCAGCTCGCCTAGCGTGATCGGGATATCGCGGCCCATCTTTGCACCTCGAGGCGAGAGAACAAAGACAGAACGCTTAGCGTCGGCTGTCGATCCAAGCAAACAGCCTTTCATGCCAACTCGGCACCGAGACCGGCGGAATCGTGGAAATGTCGATCGCTTCCGGAGGCGTCGGCAGTTGCGCGACCGGCTGATACTGAACCGGAGGGCTGGCGAGCACGGCGGCCCGCCCCGCCTCGCCGATCGCCGCGTAATCTGCCGGCAGGATCGAAGCTTGCTGATCGATCCCGAACAGGGCGCGCGCGAGCTGCGCCGCTTCCGGCCGGAAATAGATCGGGATCGCTTCCACGCCGTGGTCAATGCACCACCGGACGCGGTGCCGACCGTCCGAGAAGCCCACGACCTTATCCGGCCGAGGACCATCCTCATGCAGCGCCCGAAGGCCCGAGATGCCTTCGACAATGTCGATATCGGCGAAGCCAGCATCCGCAATGTCGCATTTCAAGCCGGCCGGGAGCCGCTTGCTGTGCATTTCGTAGCGGTTTTCCTGCCCGCGCTTACACCTGACGAGGTGCGGCGCCAGATAGGCGTCAGTACACCAACGCCAGTTGCGTTCGAGCAAAATGGCGCTGCACCAGGTCACGACCTGGTTGGATGATCCCGCGTATTGCTCGACCCATTGGATTTGCATTCGTTCAGCCTACCAGAGGCCGGCGAGCTGGCTAGACCATTTCAAAAGGAAATCCTTTTGCACGATCTGCGCCGCTGTGATAGATCAGCGACTTAGGCGTTTCAAAAGGGTGCTTTCAAAATGTCCGAGTCTGTGGCCCGATCCAATGACGTTCCAGACGGCTTCACTCTGGCTGACCTCATCGGCCCTATGGACCCGCAGGAGTTCGAGAATCCGCCGCAGCCGCTTGGCCTTGTGGTTTGCCCGCGCGACCCGGACAGTTTCTCAGATGCCGAACACAGTCGCCATCCGCTCATTTGGAACGTCGCGGACAAGCATATGCGGCTTGTCCCCCGTCCCGACCTCGCCGTGGTGCGAGCCCAGCTCTGCGCCGAGTTCCCTCATGCCCAGGCCGTGATTGATCGTATCCTTAGCCCGCTCGCCGGGCGTGAGACGATCTATCTGCCGCCGATCCTGCTAGTTGGAGCCGCCGGCTGCGGAAAGACCCGCTTCGCCCGCCGGCTCGCCGAGGCGCTGGGAATCCACCTCTATCGATTCGATGCCAGCCGAGCGACCGCCGACCGCTTCGCCGGCACCGAGCGCCGCTATCACAGCGCCGAGCCGTGCCATCCGCTGATTGCCATCGGCACAGCCGATCATGCAAATCCCGCAATCTTGCTTGACCGGGTAGATAAAGCGATCGCGGCAACTTGGGATGCTCTGTTGGGCTTCCTTGAGCCTGAAACCGCCGCCCGCTATCCGGACCCGTTCATGCAGGTCAATCTAGACCTGTCATACATTTCCTATGTCGCCACCGCCGAAAGCGTCAGGCTCCCGGCCGCATTGCTGGACCGGTTCCGAGTGATCGCGTTCCCTTCAGCCTCTCCCCGTCTCCCGTCCCTACTCCCTTCCGTCATGGCAGAGATCGCCCATGACGCCGGGCTTGAGCCGGAATGGTTCGAGCCCTTGACCCGGCCCGAGCTGGACGCCATCCGGAAAGTCTGGCGCAACGGCTCATTCCGGAGCTTGAGGCGGATTTGCGAGGCGGTTTTGACCGCCCGCGACCTCGCCGCCACCCGAAACTAGGAGCGCAGCATGTCGCGCACAATCGGCTACGTCCGCGTTTCGACGGACGACCAGAACCCCGCGATGCAGCGCGAAGCTCTTGAGCATGCCGGCGCTAGTGTCATCTTCGAGGACAAGGCATCCGGCGCCGTGCCGCGCCGCGTCGGCTTGAATGACGCCCTCGCCGCGCTCCAGGCCGGCGATACCCTCGCCGTGTGGAAGCTAGACCGGCTGGGCCGATCGCTGCGGCAGCTCATCGAGACAGCCGAGACGATCCAGGCGAAAGACGCCTTCCTGCGCTCCCTCACGGAGTCCCTGGACACCAGCACCGCCGCCGGCCGCGTGCTGTTCCATGTGCTCGGCGCCCTCGCCGAGTTCGAGCGCGAGAGCATCCGCGAGCGCGTGACGGCCGGCATGGCCAGCGCGAAGCGCCACGGCAAGCATGTAGGCAGGCCGAACAAGATCAGCGGAGCGCAGATCGAAGCCGCGCAAACCATGCTCGCCGCCGGCAAGACAAAAGGCGAGATCGCACGGGCGCTTAAGGTCTCTCCCGCCACCCTCTGGCGGCATCTTACGCGCGATCAAAACTAGGCAATAGATTCCTAGTTGGCCTTGCATATTTCAAAATTGTCGGATACCCTTTTGCAATGTCCTTTTGAAGGAGGTTGCATTGCGTCCCGACCCGACGAAACCGAGGCCCGAAGACGATCCGCTTGAGCTGGATCGTCGCTGCCGCGAGGCCCTGAACCGCGAGCAGACCGCCCGCGACGCCATCCGCGCCACGCGCGAGAAGCGCGAGCGACTGGACGACATCCAGCAGGACGAGGAGACCCGTCGCGAGCTGCGGAACACCGCGTTCCGCAAGCAGGCGGCCGAGGACGAGGCCCGCGCCCAGGCGAAGCGGAAGAAGAAGCCCCGCCGGGCGGCGCCGTCTCGCCGCCGCGCCCGGAAGGGCGCCGCCGGCATCGTCAGCGATATCCTGTTCGGTCACGGCCTGTTGCTGATCGTGATGGCGTTCGCCAAGGCGCTCCGGGCCGCAACGACCAGCGGCTTGAGCGCGATCGGCGCCTTGTTCGCCGGCAGATCAGCGGCGAGCAGTGCGGTCGATGACATGCCGTCCGCCGAGAAGGCGGTTGCTGGCGTGACGGTCGCTGCGACCGTCGCGCGGAACGCGACGCGACCGGGGGCGCCGTCTCCCAAGATGACGGCTGAAAGCGCCGCGTTCCTCGCCGCGATGTACGAGTCCGATCGCCGGCCGATCGAGGAGGTTCGCGCCGAGCTGGCGAAGCGTGATCGGGAAAAGAAGCTCCCCGGCTTGCAGGCGCTGGCCCGCACCGCGTCCAAGGAGCTTTACGGCAATCCGAAGTTCTATGCCGCCCTCGCAGGCCGCGTGCTCGGCAATCTGGACCGCGATAACGACGCGGCCGGCGCCTACCACATCATTGCGAGCTGGAATCAGCCCTTCGCCGACGCCCTGTTTTCCGAGGAGCTGAACGCGGAGGACGAGGGCTTTCAGACGCTCCGCGCGAAGCTCCTCACCATGGTCGAAAAGCATGGCGATCCGGAATTGGCCATGAGCCATGTCGCGGTTGAGACCGTCACAGAGCTTAGCGCTTTCGTGAACCGGTCTTTTCCGAGCGCCGGCCCCGAGATGACCGCAGACGGCGGCGAGGTCGGCGCAAGAACCGTCGAGCGTCGGCAGCAGCCGAAATTTAGCGGCTCCCCGCCGGCCGACGACGACAAGGCCGATTATGAGCCCGCCGGCCCGAAATTCCGCTGACCGAGATCCCACCATGCGTTTCACCGAAGATTCCGGCTACGGCCTGCGCTTTCAGCCCTACGCCACCACGCCCGAGCGCGTCAGCATGGACGAGCTTTTGGAGAGCTGCGTTGGCCTCACCGCTCGCGATCCCGCCGACCTCTATGAGGTTGCGCTACGCCACGTCGTTCCGGTCTGGCGCCGCTGCGCGCCCTGGACGACGCTTGTCCTGGTCCGCCAGTTCGATCTTGCTTACTGGCAGGGGCTTTTTGAGCGCCCGACCGAGACGATTTATCTCGCCGTCACGAAATCAGGGATGATCCCTCAGTTTCCGCATTCCCTTGTCGGTACGCTCCACCATGAGATCGCGCATGCGGTCGCCGAGCGCCTGCCGGCGTGGGAACAGGCCGTCTATGAAGCCCTCTACGGGGGCAACTATGGCGACGGTTACAGCGACGCCCCGTGCGAGCGAGTAGCGCGCATGTATGAAAACCACGCCTGCATTGCTGATGAGCTTGGCGGCATGCCGCCGGCAGTCGCGGATTTCGTCCTAATTTATTCGGGCGAGATCGCCCGCCGGATCAAGGAATCCGACTTCCCGAGCAAGAAAAAGCCGACCCTCCTTTCTCGCTTCCTGTCGCGGAGCACGACCGATGCTTGATCCGAACACTTGGCTTGTCGATTTCTTCCGCAAGCAGCTCGATATCGCTGAGGCCAAGCCTCAGTTGATCGATTCCGAGCGCGTCGGTCGCGATCTGGACCGCGCCTTGCGCGAGCTGGACGCTCGCAGCCGCGACCTTCCCGAGGCCCTGGCGCTGGCTATTGCCGCGCTGCCGCCGGCCCTCGGAAACATCTATGACCGCGTCGGCGATCCGACCCTTGAGAACCTGCGCTATGAAGTGGCGCAGACGGACGAGGCCGATCGCGACGGAATGACGGTCCTCGAGGCGACGGCCCGGCTTTTCTGGCTCTGGCGGCAGGAGGCCCGCAGCCAGCGCGAAAAGCTCTGGAATAGCCCGAATGTGGTCGTCATCCGGTGAGGGGGCGGCTTGTAGATACGGAACGACTCGGCGCAGGTAGGATTGAACCCGCAATCCTTGTCGAGTCGCCCATGGTAGTCCGCCAGAAAGCCGCCCCGAGCGAGATGACCGGCGCCGAGTTCGCCGACGCTCTGACGGCCCTTGGCGAGTCGCAGTCAGGCTTTGCCCGTTGGGCCGGGATCGCCGGCCGGACGATCCGGCAGCACATCGCCGATGTGCCGCCGATCTACGTCATGCGCCTGCTAGAGCTGCGCCAGCGGCTCCATGTCCCCCAGGCCGGCGAAGCGCCGACCTTGGACGAGCTGCGCAGCGCGCTCGCCCCGCTGCTTCGCCCCCTGGTCGAGGACACCGCCGCCCAGGGCTGGCCGAAGGAGTTGCTGGCCGAATTGCTGACCGAGCTGGCTCGCGATTTGAAGGTGGAAGCCCGCCAGGAGCGGAAGGCCGAAAAGGCCGAATCGAGGCGCAAGCCAGTCTCGCGGAAGTCAATGCCTAAGACGATTCGTGCGACTTCCGAAGTAAGCGCCGTCAAAAGCAACTGAAATCGTTGAGCTATTCACCGATTTGGCAGTGTGATCGCGATCACGCTACCATAACTGCATCGAATCGTTCGATTCGATGACTTCCGGCCTCAGTCGAGGGAAACGACAGGGGATCGGAGGACGCCCGTAGCAAACCAATAGAGGACAACCGGACGGCTCAGAGCTGGGAAAGAGCATCAACGCTAGCAACGCTGATCTCCGTCCCCTGCCCGAATAATATAGCCTGTAGCGCCTAGCAGCGCAACGGGAACGGCTGTCTGCATCCTCAGAAACGAGGACGAATGAGCACGCTCGCCTATGCGGCAGAGCGGCAGCGTCAGCCTGTGCGCCGACGCAGCCATAAGGTTGGACATCAGGAAGCGAACTTCTGGCGCGCCATGCCGCGCGAAGGCGTCCGCAATATCGTCATGGCAGCTCGCCGCTTCGAGCTTGCCGAGCGCAAGCCCGGCTCCCGCAACGGCCCGTTGGGCGCCGTCGCGCTCGAACTCCTAGAGCTGATGGCGAGCCTCGTTTGCTACAAAACCGGACGCCTTGAGCCGTCGATTGCCACGATGATGAGCCGCATCAAGCGCTCCCGTGACGCCGTCGTGCGCGCGCTGAAGAACCTGAAGGAGCACGGCTTCCTTGATTGGTTCCGCCGGTACGAGCCCACCGAGGGCGCTGGCGATCGGGGACCGCAGGTTCAGCAGACCAGCAACGCCTACCGGCTCGAACTGCCGGCGAAGGCGATGCAGCTCGTTCGTCGCTGGCTCGCTCGCCCGCCCAAGGTTCCGGACGACATCGCCCAGGAGCGCCAGGAGCGCACCCAGCAGCGCACCACATGGGAGGCGAGCCTGTCGCTCGTCGAGCGGACAGCTCTGAAATTCGAGCCCGGTTCCGCCCTCGCGGAGAGCATGGCCCGCATGGCGAAATTGATGCAGGAACGTGAGTCCGCCAAGCAGACAGAATGCCAAGCTAATTCTCTTACTAGAGATAATCGGACGCCGCTGACCGGGCCGCTCCGCGTCCCTGCGGCGGTTCCGAGGCGCGCAGAAGGCGCCTCGGGGAGCTAACCGAGCCTCTGAGCCGATCTGTTGGCGCCTGATCCTGCTCTTTGAGGGAGTAGGGCGGGGGGGGTTGCAGCCGATTGGTGCCTTTGGCTGGCAGGGAGCCCCGCCCAGGCGGGGTTTAAGAGTCCCGGCTACCCGAGGCCCTTCTGATCGGAAAGCCGTTCCACGGCCTTCCTTTCCTACTCCCTGAAATTGACGAGCCGCACTAGCGGCTAGGCGGTGAACGCCTAATAATCGGGCGTCAGAAACAACCGATGGATTCGCAGATGCCCGCCCGTCAGTTTTTCATTGCCGAGCACGTCTTTCCGGATGCCGGCGAGATCGTGATTGATCGGCTTTATTCCACCACCGCCGTCATCGAGGAGTCTCCGGAACTGGCGGTTTTTCAGGCGTTGAAGGCGAGGGGGGAGCTGACAGAGGACACGCCGCAGGAGCTTGAACAGCTCGGCGCCGCCCTGCACCTGTTTGCGATCGAGACCCCGCTAGGCGTCTCGTTTGACGAGATCGTGGAATATCGGGTTGCCCAGGAGCGCGACACGCTGCGGCCCGGCGCCGAGGTGAACGAGCTGCATTGCGTGTCGTTCACCGGGCCGGACCTTTCGTTCTATCTGGCGATGCCCGGCTTTCTGGTCGATCCGAAGCGCTTTGGCGCCATCCCTCGCCGCCGCGCCTTGTCGAAGGAATGGCGATGAGAGGAACCGCGCAGCGCTGTTGACACCATGGCCGGGGAAACCCGGCCTTTTTCATGCCTGCCGCGGATCCTCGTGGTTAACATCGCGTCAACCCGATCGTGAGACCTTGCGAGACCATCGCCGTGACCGTCGCGCGGAACGCTGCGCGACCCCGGCGAGACCGAGGAGGGTTTCACCATGACGAGCTTGAGCCTTGGACAGGCCGCGAAGCTCGCGGGCGTCGGTAAGACGACGATCCAGCGCGCTATCACTGCCGGGCGCCTAAGTGCGACCCGCAAGGATGATGGCGGCTATTCCATCGACCCGGCCGAGCTATCGCGCGTCTACGACGTTCGGCCCGAGCGGCTGGAGAAGCGGGACGCCCAGGGCGACGGTCGCGCGGAACGGGACGCGACCCACCGTGACCAGGTCGGCGACCAGGTTGCCGGCGATCCGGAGCTTGCGAGCAAATTCGCCGTGGTAGAGGCGCAGCTTGCCGGCATGCGTCAGCTCGTAGAATCCGAGCGGGCGAGGGCGGATGCGGCGGAGAAAGATCGGGACCGTTGGGCCGCCCAGGCCGAGCGGCTGGCCTTGTTGACACCGCCGCCAGCGGCGCCGAAGCCCGCCGGCTTCATCGGCCGGCTGTTCGGCAAGAGCGCAGCCTGAAAAGAAGCGACCCCCGGTTCCGTTAGGAGCCGAGGGCCGATCGATAAACATGGCCGAATGGGTACGGCGAACATCGTCTATATGGATAAGATAGGCTCTAAAGTCAACCTACTAGGATCAAATCACTAGGTTGGTGACTATGATCAGCTCGCTATGATCAGCTCATATAGCAAGCCACATCCATATCGTTAGAGCTAGAGATGGGCGACTAGACGGCCGAGCCCGAGCGCGTTCAGCGCGGCGGCTTGGCAGGCCCGCCGATCGGCCGCGTTGAGCGGCGTCCGAGCAGCCCAGCCGTTGACGGTGAGACGGTCGAGCCGGGTCAAGCTGACAGCCATCATCATGTCGCCCTTGAGCCAGGAATCTTGCCCGATAAAGCGATATGTCCCGGCCGCGATGAAGTGGTGATATGCCTTCACGGGGGAGGGGGCGAGCGTCGAGAACGGCGCCACCATGACCAGATCATTCGCCGCGTTCGAGTTGAGCACCACGACGTGCCGGCGCTTGTGCATCTCCGGTTGGACCGAGACAGGCGGATGGTTCAGCGGGAAGGTGGCAGGGTCGCGGGGATCAGGCCCGAACTCGCACAGCAGCACGTCGCCGACTGACGGCCGATAGACAATCGCCATCAGTCTTCAAGCGCCTCATATTCGTCCCGGCTGGGCCAGTCGGTACCGTTGAGCTGGGATAGCGCCTTATCGAGCGCCCCGCGCGCGGCCAGGAGCCGCGAGCGGAGTTCCGAAGGATCGGCGATGATGTTGTGGCCGTTGACCATGGCTGAATCCAGCCGATCGCGGGCAAACACCATCTCATCAACGATCGCATGCGTCGCAGCGCGCGCCTTATCGAAATTCGTCATGGTCCCCCTCAATCGATCAGCCAGCGAACAGGGCGCCAGCTCGCCACGGAGCGCAAGAGCTTGCGCCCCAGCAGGCCGGCGAGGAGGCCACCGCCCAGGAGCCAGAGCGGCCCCCAGCCGGCGAGCCAGTCGAGCAGACCCGAAGCGATCGAGCTGGCGCCGGCAAGAGCCGGCGGCCTGCTCGCATCGAGCCAGAGCGGGACTTCGCAGTAGCGGGCACCTTCCACGGTGCGCGCGCGCGCAGAGCCCGGCCCGCAGGCCCGCAGGCTCGCGTTCAAGTCCGGATTGACCTGCATGAGCCCGAGCCACGTCGCGGCGTCGGCGCGCGCGACGATCGCGCCGTATTCCGTCGCCAGCCCGGAGACGTTGGACCGGCCCAGACCATAGCCGACGAAGCCGCCGACCAGGGCGACGGCGAGGGCGCCGCCGATCAGTTGCAGGCCGAGCCGCGTCCGCTGGACTTGCGAAGCTTCCGCGATCCCGGCCTTGACCGACCTCGTCAAGGTCGCGGCGGCATCGGCCGCCATGTGGTCGAGATCAGCCGCCGCCTGCTGTGCTGCGGCTTTGGCGATCGGGCCGACTGCCTTCGTAGCGGTCTCTTCTACCCGAGCGGGCAGGGCAGCATTGGATTCGAGAACGAGCCCCGACACCTTATCGAGCAGGCCGGTAAGGACGATGAAAATCGCAGTCGGATCGCTCGGCGGAATGCCGAGATCGGTCATGCGGCGCCAAGCCCGATCGCGGGTTTCGCGATCCAGCCCGAGGGCTTCCGCAGCCTTGTCGAATTGGAGCTTATCTTCCGGTCGCATCCCAGCCTCTACGCCACGCCGAAGGAAGAGAGGGCCGGGCTAGAGCCCGGCCCGCTATGTCAGAGCCCGAGGAGCGGCCGAGCCGGCCCGAGGGAGCCGGCGAAGTCCCGGCGGAACTTGCTGATATGAGCCCGCTCCGTGATGGTCAGGCTCGTATCGCGCTCGGCCGTGCTGAACGGCATGTTCTCCGCATCGACCTTGGCATAGGTGCCGGCCGGGATCGCCGGCAGGTCGATTTCCACGCCGCCCAGGGCGAGGAGCTTTTCGCGGGTCTTTCCACCCTTCGCGACGCCCTTGCCATCGGTGAAGCCGTGCCAGAACGGGAAGTCAGCCTCGCCCTTGCCCCAGCGGCCATTACGGATCGCGATATGATCGACCCGATCGCCGGCCAGTTCGATCCAGCGCGCCACGGACTGCGCTGCGCCGATTTCGGGCGATAGAACATGGACCACGACGACGCGATAGCCATGCTCCTCATAGGCGGCCAGGAGGCCGTCCAGGCCCTCGCCGTTGTCAACGATCCGCGTCAGGTCCGCGAGCGAGCCGCCGGCCAGATCGTGGATGATCACGCCTTCGCCCGTGGAGATCGCATCCAGCAGCGTGTTGCGCTCGCCGTCCGCGCGGACGTTGTAATAGCCGACGCCCTTCGTCGGCACCTGATCGGATTCGACCCGGCCGGCATCGTCACGCGATCCGAGGACGCGGACCAGGGCGCCCACGCCGCCGTCAGCGTCATAGGCGGCGATCGTCGCCCCCTCGCTCCGGAGCTGGTCAATCATCGCCCGAGCGACGACGCTCTTGCCGACGCCGCCCTTTTCGCTCGCGATCAGAACGACCCGCTTCGCGCCGTTCGCCTTGCTGTTCTTCGTCATAGATAGTCCCTTCGATTGACCGACTGACTCGACGCTACACGTCGTCGTCACCGAGCTTGTGACCGAGCTTCGCCTTTCCCTCTCCCGATGCAGCGCGAGGCGCTGATGCGAGTTCGGAAGGCTTAGCCGCTGGCGTTTCAACGCGATTCGTTTCGCGTTTCACTTCATTGCGCTTTGGCGTTCGCTTGCGCGTATCGCCAGCACTCGCGCGAAGCTGCGCAACATATTGGCGCAACGTTCCAACCGAGATTTCAATCTTGTTCTTGGCGAGCCTGTCGCGGATTTCAGCGTCGCTATAACCGCGCTCTTTCAGTTCGAGCAGCAGCGGCAGCAATTCGGCGATCGTCTCTTTCAGCGAACCGAGCCGGCGCTTTGCGGGAGCCTGATCGCGCGCCGCGATCAGGTCCGCTTTTACGGCGGCTAGCGGATCGTCGTTCGATTCGGCCATGTGATACCCTTCATTTCAATCAGCGTATGCACATGAATTACATATCGCTACACTCCGTATAACGCGGATTCGCATATGCAGCAAGATCGATATCATCGCGGAAAAATTCCTGCCGCCGAAGGCGGCGAATTTTTTTTGACTCCCGCTGACATCAGCAGCATATTGTTGCGGCGGCGTTATAGATTTCTGTTCTTTGACGCATGACGCATCTGCGATGCTGCTTTCTGGCCTTCTGGCCAGTTAAGTGCTTAGGGAGACAGGGTTATGGCTGGCCACATGCCTGCTAAGAAGGTTTCGGATCGCCAGCGGATCAGCGTCGCGCCCGAGGTATGGGAGGCCGTCGAGTCGGTTGCGCGGATGCAGCGCGTTCACCCGTCTACCGTCGTGGAGCGCGCCTTGCGAACCTATCTGGACCCCGCCGACGTGATCGCCCAGGCCGCGAAACTCAGTCGCGATATGTCTGTGACCGTCGCCGAGATGCGCGACGAGCTGCGCTTGATCGCGGATACGATTGCCAGCGCTATGCCGGCGGAATTTGATGTGAACGACGGCGAAACGTTGGCGTAACGAGGTGTAGCGTCGTGTTCAATTCGACCAAGATCAAAGGCGTAGAATACTTCTACACCATGAACAAGGACGCCGCCCAGGCGCAGGGCTTGAGCCCTCATGAGATCGACAACGAAGGCAACCGCCGGGACTATGTCGATTATCTCGCCGACAATGGCGCAGGCGAGGAGCCCGGCCGTTGGCTGGTCCTGAAATCGTCCGCAGCTTCCTCCCTTCCTACTCTCTCGCCCTTCGCTTCATTGGTCGATGGCGGGGCTGTTTCGGGCCGCGTTCTGCGCGACCTTAGCGCCGGCAAAGACCCGACGACGGGCGTCGTCATCGCCAACCGGAAGCGGGTGAAGGAGGGCGAGCCCCCGAAAG
This sequence comes from Allobosea sp. FG18, assembly GCF_057809495.1. NCBI lineage: Bacteria > Pseudomonadati > Pseudomonadota > Alphaproteobacteria > Hyphomicrobiales > Alloboseaceae > Allobosea > Allobosea sp. FG18. The sequence continues at coordinate 12,096 of NZ_JBMDKB010000038.1, read as the reverse complement.
ACCCCGGCGGCTACGACAACCAGATTTCGCTTGTGAAGTCGGTTTCGCTCCTCAAGGCGTTCGGCTCCGAGGATCAGAAAACCCGGCTGTCCGAGATCGAGGAGGCCGCCTATCGCAAGACGATGCAATGGGCGATGGATCAGGGTCTTTTCGTGACCCGGATCAACAAGGAGCTGATCCCGGCGGCCGAGGTTATCACGGCCATGTTTTCGCACTCGACATCGCGGGCGGAAGACCCGCAGTCGCACATTCATGGCGCCACCATGAAAATGTGCGTCGGTGCAGACGGCCAGATTCGGCAGCTAGATAACTACCTCCTCAAGAAGTACGGCGGGGCGATTGCCGCCTATCATCGCGCGGAGATCGCCAAGGGCGTGCGCGAGATGGGCTATGCCGTCGAGCGCGACGGTCGCAATTTCCAGATCGCCGGATTCCCGCCCGCCATCCTTGAGCTGTTCAGCAAGCGCCGTGCGGACATCGAGAAGCTGGCCAAGGAAAAGGGCTTCGATACCGCCCAGGCCCGGCAGGCCGCCCAGGTCGCGAGCTTTGAGACCCGAGCCGATAAGGCGTTCACGCCTCTCGCGGAGCTCGAAGCGCGTTGGGATCGCGAGCTTGCAGCTAAGGGCTGGTCTCGCGAGGCGATTTTGCACGGCCTCGAGGTGGCCGCCCGGCTCGCCGAGGAGAAGCGTCGCGCGGACCTGGTCGGCGACCTGGTCAAGGATCAAGCGGAGGGAGAGGAGGCCGCGGCTCCCGTCGAGGAGAGCCCGGAGGACCGCCGGAAGCGCCTGAACGGTCTCGTTATGGAGGCGATCGAGGCCATTCAGCAGAACGACGCCGTTTTCACCCGCGCCATGTTCTACAAAGAGGCGTTTGAGGCGTTGCAGTGTGATGCCGGCGCCGACGAGGCGATGGCGATCGTCAGCGGTCTAGAGGCGTCAGGCGTCATCAAGCAGATTGCGAGCCCGGAGGGCCAACCGCTCTATACGACTGCCGCCATGGAGGAGATGGAGCAGGCCATTTTGCGGACGGCCTACACTCGCCGGGCCGAGCGGGAGTTTGTGCCGCAGGCGATCATTGATCGCACGATCGCCAAGGCCAAGGCTCAGCTCGCCGAGCAGAAGCGGGCGCTTACCGATGAGCAGGAAGGCGCCATCCGTCACGCCCTGAATAAGGACGGCGTTGCCGTGATTCAGGGTGCCGCCGGTACGGGTAAGTCATTTTCCACCCGTGTCAGCAAAACCGCGCTTGAGGCGGCCGGCTATGAAGTGCTCGGCCTCGCGCCGTCGTGGAAAGCGGCCGACGTGCTGCGCCAGGACGCCGGGCTTGACGACGACAAGGCCATGGCCCTCGCCAAGTTCCTTGCTGGCGTCCGAAGCAACAAGATCGAGATCACCAATAAGACCGCGATCGTGCTGGACGAGGCCGGCATGGTCGGACATCGCGAGATGAAAGCCCTGATGGACATCGCCGCGAAAGCGGGGGCGAAAATCATCCTGCAGGGTGACGTTCAGCAGTACCGAGCCGTAGCAGCAGGCGCCCCCATGGCCGCCATGCAAAAGCTGATCGGCAGCGCCAAGCTCGGCAATATCCAGCGTCAGCGCGGACGATCGGAGGCCGAGGCGGAATGGATGCGGGCGGCGTCGGTAGACCTATCGACCGGCGATCCGAACCGCATCGGGCGCGCGCTCCGGAGCTATGACGAGGTCGGGGCAATCACCTGGGCGAAGGATTCCGACGCAGCCATAGCGCGAGCGGTTGAGAGCTACATGGCGCACTTGAAGGAGCGCCCGACTGAGACGCGGACCATCCTGACGCAGTGGAATAGCGACGCCCGGCGCTTGAACGAGCGGTTGCGCGAGCAGCTTCGTGAAGCGGGTTTCCTGTCCCGTGAGAGCGTAGACATCGCCGTTATTCCGCGAGGCGCGAAGGAAGGCGCCAAGCCCATCACTCTCGATTTTTCCGAGGGTGATGAGCTGATTTTCGGCGAAAACGTCCTTGTAGACGGCACCATGATCCGGAACGCCGATATTGGCCGGCTGGTCAGGATCGACGCGACCGACCCCGCCAACCCGGTGTTGACCGTCGAGCTGCGGAAGGGCGCGACCGTGACCGGTACCGTGCGCGACTTCATCGGCTCGCGGCCCGATCCCGAGGAAGGCGAGGAGCCGGCGCCGACCGGCCCGAAGTTCCAGCATGCCTATGCCATGACCGGCCACGCCAGCCAGGGCGCTTCGCTCAACAAGGCGATTGATCTGCGGTTGCAGCAGAACGGTGCGAACGGCTCCTATGTGTGCGCGACCCGCCACATCAACGAGCTGGAAATCATCGTCGATTGCGAGCGCATCGCCGACAAGATCGGCGCAAAGGCGCCGGCCAGCTTCGCAGTAGGCGGCGGCTCGGCGGCCGGCCAGATGAAGACGGCCGAGGAAGGCGAGCACAACGAGGAGCCGAGCGAGGAGGATATCCGCGCGGAGTTCATTGCGGAGTGCTGCGGAAAAGACCCGATCGGCAACGTTTCCGACCACATCAAAAATGTGCGGGAATGGCTCGGCATCGAGCCGGCCGCGACGCCCGTCGTCGCCAATCAGGAGGCCCCGAAGGTTGCGGAAGCGCTGGCGCCGCGCTTCCGCCGCATCCCTGGACAGGCCGACCCTATCCACGCCCAGGCGAAGCCTAGGCCGGCCGAGGAGCTGGCGGCCCGGATGGAGACGAACCGGAAGCACCCCGCCCCGCAGCCGAAGCGGATCACGCCAGCAGAGTTTGAGGACTTCATTCGCCGCGACCTTGGCGCCTACGTCGAGGCTCATGGGTTTAAAGCGACAGAGCAGTGGAGGCGCGCCGAGGGGGCGACGATGGAATATCGGGTTTTCCATCAGGAGGGCGGACTTGGCCGCATCTCCGTGTCCCGCCATGACGATGGAACGTGGGGCTTCCTGAAATCCGACAAAAGCGTCATGGGCCGCATTTGGGATTTCGAGGCATGGCGCACTGGCAAGAGCTTTGGCGCCGCCGCTCATGCCCTGCGGGCATATTTCCGGACCAGCCCAGCGACCCCCCTTCCCGTTACTGTGACCGGTCGCGTGGAACGCGGTGCGACCCCTGCCGCGACTGGCTTGAAAGCCATTGCCGATCGCCAGCGCGAGGAGGCCGAGCGGAAGCGCAAGCAGGACTATTTCCAGGGCCAAATCAGGAGGAACTGGCACACCATGTCGAGTGCCTTGAACAATTACCTTGTGAAGGTTCGAGGCATCGCACCGGCTATCCTTGAGCGCTTTAGGTCTGAAATCCGCACGGAGCGCGCTGGCCCGCATTCCATCGAGGGCGTGGCGTGCTTTGCGCACCGCGATCTGTCGGGCGCGATCACCGGCTATGAGCGCAAGGGCGAGGGCTGGCAGGATGGCGGCAAGCGATCCTTTAGCGAGATGGTCAAAGGTAGCGCCAAGCGATTCACGCAGATGGGCGACACCAAGGCCCCAAGCCGCATTTATGTGGCCGAATCCGCCGTTGATGGCCTGTCTATCTATCAGCATGACGGCCAGCCCGAGCGGGCTTTGATCCTCTCGCCGTATGGCAACCCGAGCAACTTCGCGTTGGGCGAGTTCCGCAAGCTGATCGAGCGGCATCCCCAAGCCGAGGTTCATCTTGCCATGGACAACGACAAGGACGGCCGGCGCTTTGCCGAGCTGTTCGAGGCCGAGGTTAAGGCAGCTCGCGGCACTGAGGCTGGCGTGATCGATCGGAAACCGGGCGACCAGTACAAAGACTGGAACGACCAGCTTCGCGGGATCACTCGCGAGATGGCAGAGAAGGCGAAGGCCGAGCGTCAGGCGGCCGAGGAGAAGGCCCGCCGCGATGCGGAGGCGAAGGCCCGCGAGGAAGCACAAAAGCGTGCATATCGCCCCGGCCCTCGCATGTAACAACTAGGCAATGAACGCCTAATTGTTAAAATGCGAGTATCGATCTCAACCGCATCCTAGAAGTTGTCTGATGAAGTGATGATCGAGTCCATCATTAGGAGTCGGTCATGCCGCGTCAGACCCCCACCACAGCGACGACCGCCGTCGTTCTGACACAGGATCAGCTCGCCTTGCTCCGCAAGGCGGCGCTGGTTCGCAGCCTCACCCGCAATCAGCCGCGTGTTTCCGTCTCCGATGTGGTTCGGGAGGCGATCGACGCCTATTCCGCCCAGCTCATCGCCGAGACCGAGATTTTCGGCGAGCTGCCCCGCAAGGTTCCTGCCTGATGAATGCTCCCCTGCCTGCCGGCGCCCTCGTCGCCGCGACCCCTGCCCCTGCCTCTGTGACCGGTCCCGTGGAACGGCCCGCGACCCCTGTCGCGACCGCCGCCCAGGATTGGGAACAGCTCATCACGCCCGGCCATGTGCTCGGCCATCGCCTCGCCCGAGCTGGCCGTTACGCCTTCGCTGCGGCGCTGCCGGCGTTCGCTCTGTCCGTTGCCCTGGTCGCGGGCTTCGTGACGAACCGGGGCGGCGAGACCATCCGCGCACTGCCCCTGCCGCAGGTCACCATGCCGGGCTTTCTCCGGAACGCTCTGACCTACGACCCGGCGACCTATGTCGATCTCGGCGCCGGCCAGCGGGCCGATTATCGCCTTGCATGGCTTGGCGACATCCCGCGCGCCAAGGGTCTCAGCGAGCCGGAATGGATCGAGCTGAATAAGGCCGTGCTGTCAGACGTGCGGTCTTTCGGCTTCATCACGGATCGTTACACCGCGTTACCGGCCCTCGCGACCGCGCCCAAGGTGACGCGCCCCGAGCGCGCTCTTGGGGAACACCGCGACCGTCTCGCGACCGGTGTCGTGACCATCCCGGCCCAGGGTCAGCCGACCCGCGTTCACGTCGTCGCCATGGTCAATGGCGCATGGGCGTGGACCGTGATCGAGAGCAACAGCCGGTGCAGCACCTACGGCGCCGCAACCGCCCCGAGCTGCGTCGCGCTGCCGAACGCCTCGCCCCTGTTCAACGACCTTCGCCCGAGCAAGTGAGCCTAGCCGTGTCCTTCATCGACCGCATTGCCGGCGCCCTGCCCGGCTTCCTCGCCCGCCGCTATGGCGATCATTCTGACGCCATGATGCGCGGCGACCGTCTCGCTGCGGCCCGCGAGTATTGGCCCGCAGATCAGTGGCCGACGCTCTATCGCGACATTCCGGCCGACATTCGCCGGCCTGTCGTTTGGGATGGCCGCTTGCTTGGCGGGCATGCCGTCACCTGGCTCGCATGGCGCCACCTGTCTGCGGATCTCGTTACCGAGATCGCAGCACGTTCCGGCCATGCCGCGAAGCGCGCCAGCTTGATCCTGTTCGTCCTGATGCTGGCCTATGTCGTGGTCCGTATGTGGAACGGCGGCGACGGCGAAGCCTATCCGCATTGGGCCGCCGAGATCGGCGCCGTCATGCCGATCGCGGCCTATTATGTTCGCGCGGTCCTCGCAATCCTGTTCGAGGCGATCAACGCCGTCGCCTATGCGGCGATCACGGCCTTGCTCGCCTTCCCGGCCTTTTGGGTTTTCGGCTTCTGGCGCAGCCTGAAAGGCTGGTTCAACGAGGCCAGCGAACCGCTGCGCACGCCGACCCGTGACGCCCTGCTGATCTGGAAAGCCCGTTCCGATATCCGCCCGGCCGAATATCGCGCCTATGCGCGACAGGTCGAGGACGCCGCGACCCGTCTCGCGACCGTCCCGCTGGTCGCGGTCGGCGAGGCGACGGGCACGCTTCGCGCCCGTGGCGACATGGAGGCTCCGAGCGCCGGTCAGACCGTCGCATTTGACGGCGAGAGCATCCGTCAGCACGTCCTTGTGCTCGGCGGGACCGGTGTCGGTAAGACCCGCCTTGTCATGCGCCCGCTGTTCCAGCGGATCATGACGGCCGGCTGGGGCGCAGGCCATAAGATCGGCGCCTATGTCACCGATGGCAAAGGCACGCTCTGGCGCGACGTGCTGCCGACCGTGACCGGTCGCAGCGACGTGCGCGTGATCGGTACCGCCCCGGATCATTTCGGCGTGGACTTGCTCGCCGGCATGACACCGCTCGAAATCGCGACCACCTTCAAGGCCGTCTCCGGACAGGTCGCAGGCCGTCCCGCCGATGATTTTTGGCCCGAGAGTGCTTCCGGCCGCATCATGCACGCCGCCGCTATCGCCCGCGTGCTCGACATGGACCCGCAGAGCCGCGAGGCCGACGATTGGGGCGGCTTCCGTCCCTATTCTCTGCTCGGCCTTGCGAAGCTCGCGACGGACGATGCCGCGCAGGGCCGCGCCTGTGACCGCGTTCGGGAACTCGCGCGGGCCGAGCCCGGCGAGATCCCGGCGGCCCTCTACAATGCCATTCCCGAGGCGATCGAGAGCGTTGAATGGCTCGTTGGGACTTGGCTGCCCATGGCCCAGGAGACCCGGTCGGGCATCGTCGCGAACATCAACGTTGTGCTCGGCAAGCTCGCCGGCGCCGGCGCCCTCGCCGACCGATTTTTCCGTGGCACTTGCGAGCGCACGGTTGACGTAGACCACGCCTTGCAAGGCGGCGTCATGATGATCGCCGTTGGCGAAACCGAGTTCGGCCTTGCCGGCAAGGTGGTCAACGTCTGGCTCAAGACCCGCCTCTATGTCGCCGCCCGCAAGCGGCTGGTCACGGACCCCGAGGCTTGCCGCCGGACGAGCTGCGCGCTCTTTGCCGACGAGTTCCAGATGCTCGTTACGTCCGGCCCGGATTCGGACGTGACGTTCTGGAACGTTGCCCGTGAAACCGGCGTGTTCCTGATCGCCGCGACGCAGTCGATCGCCGCGCTTCATCAGGTGCTTGGCCACGAGCAAACGTCGAACGTTATCAATCTGTTGCGCAGCAAGATTGTCCTCAAAACTGAGGAGGCCAGCACGATCGACTACGTCCGCAAGCTTGCCGGCGAGAGCCCACGCGGTTGGGAGCCCGAGGCTGAGTTTTTCAGCACTCAGGGCGCCCGCGAGCTGGCCTATCCGGACGTTACGCCCCCGGCGCCGCGTGTCGGCTGGCGGCAAACCATTTTGCCGACCCTGCCCCGGCTGACGACCGCCGGCATGAAGGAGGCCGTCGCGATGGATGCCCGCTTCCTGTTGAAGTCGGTTGGCTTAGGCGGCGGCGGTGGCGCCGCCCAGGAGATCGGCTCCAAACAGGCCGCCGCATGGCGTTCCGAGGACAAAAGCAAGGACGCCCTGACAGGCGGCTTGCAGTGGCGCCCGAAGCTCGAAAGCGACGAGCTGTTGCTCGGCTCGGGCTTCGCCTTCGCCATCATCCAGCGGGCCGGCGGTGACCGTTCCGACATCATCGACCTTGCTGCCTGATAGGAGGCCCCAGCTATGAAGATGCAGATTGGCAGCTACGACGAGGACCGCCGCTTTCCGCCGCCGTCCGCCACGGCTCGCGCGTTCATCCAGACCATGAACGACGAGCGCTCCCATGCGAACAACGCGGCCGACCTCGCCCAGGCTCGCGAGGAAGCCACGGCCCGCAACGACGACCTCGCTATGACCGACATCGACATGCGCGCCGAATATGCCGACTGCGCTCGCGACATCGGCGCCGCGCAGCGCAATGTTGAGCGCGACGAGGCCGCCGGCCGGGACGGCATCGAGGATGCGCGGTCCCAGCTCACCGCCCAGGAGGACTATCTTGCCGAGTTGAAGGAGCGGCATGAAGAGTTCCGCCAGCGTGCCAAGGAGGAGCACGGTCGCGATTTCGGCGCCATCGAGGAGCGCCAGAGCGAGACGGTCAGCGACCGTCACGCGGAACAGGATGCGGAACGGGACGCGACCCCTGCCGCGTCGCAGCGCCAGCGTCCCGGCATGCGTCGGAGCTGGGACGGCGACCGGGCCGAACAGCAGCCCGACCAGCAGGCCGCTTATGAGCAGCGCGGCGAGAGCTTTGCCGGCCGCCTCGCCCGTATGCAGCAGGAGCGCGACGGCGCCCAGGCGAAGCCCGGCCCGTCGCTCCGCGAGCAGTTCGACCAGCTTAAGACCCCGGCGGCCGGGAACCGCGCCGAGACCGACACTCATGCTGCGCTGTCTGGCGCCATCGCTCAGCATGAGGCCCAGCCCGACAAGAAGCTCGGGCAGGCGATCGAGACCACGATGCAGGGCTATCGCGATCGATCCATGGCCGGCCCCGAGCGGTCGCAGGCGCTTGTTGACGTGGCGGCTGCAAATCTCCGCTATGAGCAGAGCCAGGAGCCGCAGGCCCGGAAGATCGATAACGACGATCCGGCCCATTGGAACGGATCGAGCCGGCAGGGCATCGATGAGTCTCATGAGCGCGCCGTTGATGCGTGGTCGGAGCGAGAGCAGCACGCCCGCGACTTCCACGGTAGCGCGGAGCGTTACGCCGCGACCCAGCGTGACCGTCCCGTGGAACGCGATGCGACCCCTAGCCGCGACGACCAGGGCGAGGCGTACCAGCCCCGGCCGGCCGGGTTCGGCCGCCGTTGCGACGCCGTCGATCGCGCCGCCGAGCAGCAGCGCGAGCAGGCTCAGACGCAGGAACAGGAGGAGCGGCGCGGGCCGCGTGTGCGCTGATGAAGACGACCAGCTTCCTCGCGACGGTCGCCGTGACGGTCGCACTGGCGACCCCTGCCCTGGCGCAGATGACGACGGTTGAGGCCGATCACAACGGCAGCCTCATGCGCATCGAAGCCTTTCAGGGCGGCCATACTGTCATCCGCTATGTGCGCCCTCGCGAGGGCTTGCAGAAGGCGGATGTTGTGCCGGGAATGATCGTCTTCACCGGCCAGCTCGGCCGCGACGGCAAGCTCACCGGGAAGGCGTATGCCTTCAAGTCCGGTTGCGGGCCGGCCGATTACGACGTCACCGGCACCGCCGAGGACGCGACGACGCTTGTGCTTCGCGGCCCAGGGCCGCAGCGGAAGGGCTGCGCCGTGGTCGGCTATCGAGAGGACAGCCCGCATTCTGTCCTCAAGTTCACCTTTGGCGCGGGGACGCTGGCTCATCTGTGGGACGATCCAGCTCGGCCGAGGACCGGCGCGGAAATGCGCGAAATCCTCACCCAGCCCCCGCCGCCGTCGCCCGTGACAGCTCACCCCGTCCCGAGCGCTGAGACCGTCCCGCTGCGACCGTCGCAGGTTCCGCCGGCACAGCCCGAAACCCCCGCAGCAGGCCAGAGCACCCAGGCCGCGACGGTTGCGCCAGTGGTCACGCCCGCCCCGGCGCCCCTGCCGCCAGTTCCCCCGGCGATCGAGGCCCAGACGAGGAAGGAGCCCGCGCAGTCTGCACCGGTCCCCGCTCCTACCCCCGCAGCGGTCGCGCCAGAGCCGCCGCGAGTTGTCGCCCCCGTCCCTACTCCCTTGCCGGCGAAGCCGGCCGAGGCTGAGCCAGTCAAGGCGAAGAAGCCCAAGCTGGACGCCGACTTGTAGTCGGCAGCGTCGAGTTCGCCGGCAGAGCCGGCGGCCTTCGCCCTCAACCACATTGCAGCAGCTTAGAGGCGCATTCGTCCCAGCCGGGAGCGGGGAAAAGCTGAAACGAAACCAACGTAAAACAGAGGGGAACGGATATCCGCATCTTCAGCGCCGGCAACCTCGCGGGCGCGATGAATGGCGGCGCGGGCGGCGACCAGTCGGGCGCAGTCGGCGACCTGTCGAGCCAGTTGCTCAGCTTCACCGCGCGGAAGCCGATCCTCGACGAGATCCTGAAGCAGGCCGGGTTCGAGGGCGCCGATCCGACGCAGGCGCTGCTGGCCGCGTCCGTAGGCGGGGCGAGCAAGGCGTCCGCGCAGCCGGCACCTGTGTCCGAGCCGAAGAAGTAGACCCAGGCTTCCACAGGCTATCCACGACGCCGGCCGCTCCCACGGCCGGCGTTTTGTTTATGCCCGCGGCCTCTCAGGTCTCGCTTTTGCCGAAGAGTTGCGACACCGCCAGCAGCAGCGATGTCATCACGATCATGATCGTCGAGATCGCCGCGATGGTGGGGTCGATCTGGTCGCGCAGCGCCAGGAACATCATCCGCGTCAGCGTCGCGTTATCGCCGCCGGAAACGAAGAGTGCGATCACGACCTCGTCGAAGGAGGTCAGGAAGGACAGCACCGCCGAGGTGACAAGAGCGAAGCCGATCTGCGGCGCCGTCACCTGCAGGAAGGCTTGCGTCCGCGTCGCGCCGAGGCTGCGCGCCACCCGCTCCTGATCGAGATCGAAGCTCTTCAGGGCCGAACCGACGATCATCATCACGATCGGCACGGCCAGCATCGTATGCGCCAGCACGATGCCGAGGAAGGAATTGACCATCTTGAGCTGCACATAGGCGTAGAACAGCGCGATGCCGACGAGGATGACCGGCACGATCGTCGGCGTCAGCAAAGCGAGGATCGCGAGCCCCGCAAAGCGCAGGCGCGAGGCATGCAGCCCATAGGCCGCGAGCGTGCCCAAGGGCGTCGCCAGCAGCGCCGTGCAGAAGCCCGCCTTGAACGAGGTCGCGGTCGCCGCCATCCAGCTCGACGAAGAGAAGTAGGCCTCGTACCAGCGCAGCGACCATTCCCGCGGCGGGAATTCCAGATATTGCGACTGGGAAAAGGACATCGGGATGACGATCAGCGTCGGGATGGCCAGGAAGGCCAGAACCAGCGCGCCGAGCCCGTAAAGCCAGAGCCGGGCACGATGACTGATCTGCGTGTCGCTTGCGGGGCGATCGAGCCAGCTCATCTCAATGCCCCGCCCCGAACAGGCCGGCGCCGCGCGACAATCGCGCCGCCAGCACCAGTACGATCAAGGTGATCGCCAGCAGCACGACGCCGAGCGCGCTCGCCGCGCCCCAGTTGAAGAACAATTCGATATCGTTGGCGATGCGGTTCGAGACCATCGTCACCTTGCCGCCGCCGAGCATGGCGGGCGTCACGTAGAAGCCGAGGCAGAGCACGAAGACGAGCGCGGCACCGGCTGCGAGCCCCGGCAGCGAGAGCGGGAAGAACACGGTCCAGAAGCCGTGGACCGGCGTCGAGCCGAGGCTGGCCGCGGCGCGCAGCAGGTTGCGGTCGATCGCGCGCATCGTGCCGTAGAGCGGCAGGACCATGAAGGGCAGCATGATATGGACCATGCCGATCAGCGTGCCGCCCATGTTGTGCACGAGCTGCAAGGGCTCGCTCCACAGGCCGAGCTTCATGCCCCATGTGTTGATGAGGCCGCTGCGCTGGAGCAGCACGAGCCAAGCATAGGTGCGCACCAGCAATGAGGTCCAGAACGGCAGCAGCACCGCGATCATGCAGAGATTGGCGGCCCGGCGCGGCAGTTGCGACAAGAAATAGGCCAGGGGATAGCCGAGCAGGATGCAGATCAGCGTGGTGACGAAGCTGATCTCGAAGGTGGTGCGGAAGGTCCGGCCATAGGAGGGCTCGGCCAGCATGCGCCGGTAATGCTCGAGGCTGAAGCCGCCATTGTCGTCGAGAAAGGACAGGCCGAAGAGCCAGCCGACCGGCACGAGCATGGTGACGGTGACGAGCAGGAGCGCTGGCGCCGCGAGGCCAGCCAGCCCCATGCGCTCGCACCACTGGTCGCGCCGCAAGCCGGCGGCGTGATCGTCGCCGGCCGGACCGGCGGGGTCGAAGGCGCTTACGATCGTCACGGCGCGCCCCGCGCCTCGTCGGGCAGGAGCACGGTATCGGTAACTGCGATGCCGATACGGACCGGCGTTCCGGGTGCCGGCGGCGGCCCCTCGCCACCGCGCGTCGTCAGGCGCAGTGCGACCGGGCTCCCGCCGTTCAGGACAGCCTGAAGGAGCAGCGTGTCGCCCTGATAGACCGCGCCGGTGACGCGGCCGTCGAAGCAGTTCATGTCCTCGCCCTCGCCCGGCCCAAGCAGGTGCAGGCGCTCCGGCCGCAGCACCATCGTGCAGCGCCCCTGCCGCGTCGGCAGGTTGCTGGCCCGGATGATCGAGCCCGCCGCGCGGGCGACACCATCGGCCACCGCGACATCGAGGAAGGAGGATTCACCGATGAACTCGGCAACGAAGCGGCTGCCGGGATCGTCATAGATCGCGCGCGGCGTGTCGATGCGGGCGATGCGGCCGCGATCGAGGATGGCGACGCGGTCCGACATGGTCAGCGCCTCGCGCTGGT
>NZ_JBMDKB010000037.1:0-27576 GCF_057809495.1 Allobosea sp. FG18 | reverse complement strand
AGAAATGAAACCCAGGACTCTCCCTCAGACCGGAGGAAAAAAGGGTCTCAGGTCACCTCAGATGCGACGCGCCCTAGAAAATGGGCTCAATACCGCAGTTCGTGTGGGTCACGAGATTGGACGGGTGTGCAGCTTCTTGAACAGACCCTCTCAAAGAGAGGCTGTAGCGCCACGGCGCGTGGCGAGTGGAATGCCCGTGTGGAGGGTATTTGAGGTCCCCAATTTCGGGGGGGCGCAAATATTGGGGAGACCCCTCAAATTGAGGAGACCCCTTTTGATGCTGGGATTTCCGGCTTCTATGCGTCTCGCCGGCGCCGGACATTCCCCACGGTCTGGGGGGACACGCCACAGCGGCGCGCAACCTCTCGCTCGGAGAGTTCCGGATGGCAGACCAGCATGGTCATCACGTCGCGCTGCTTGTCGGCGTTGGTGCGACGGTTAGGTGCAGGTGGTGCAGGAGTGGCCGAAGGTATTACGTTCGTCGTGATACCTTGCGGCTGTCCACTTTGGACGGCAGCGCGCAGTCGCTCCAGCTCCTCGGCCATGGCCTCGAAATCGTCGGAGAGGCTGGCGGCGAGCGCCATGTCGTCGTGCACGTCGCGCGTCACCTCCGAGCCGCAGACCATGCCGAGCCAAGCCATCCTCGCCCGCCGGTCGTCGATCGTCACAGCAGGTCGCGTGTCCAGAAGATGCTCCAAGCCTGAAATCCGAGCCAGGATATGGATTGGCATCTCGTAGTGCCGATTGGTCGTTTCTCTCTCGTGGGCCAGGCGCTGCCACCTGCAATGCTCCACCCAGATCCCGGCGAGGTCATCCGGAAACGGAACCGCCAGGTGCAAGGCCTGCATCATCCGCGCCGGAGGCGGCCCCGCGACCCAATCGTCATAGGCGATGACGATCAGCTCCCCGTTTATATCGGCCAACCGATAGAGGTTGAGGCGTAGGGAAAACTCATCGTCGGGTTCGTCTCGAGGAGCTCGACCGAGCATATCCCACAGCCTGTCCTCGTCGAGTCCGGCCGCGCCAGCCATCTCGACCAGCGCGCTCTCGGCCTCCTCCTGGTCGATGTGCGACACGGCAGGATCCTGCGTCCGGATCCAGAGTGACCGGACCAGGGCAGCGTCCAGTTTCGACGCGGTTGCCGACATCATGATTGCTGGTCTCCGATTTCGGCATCACAGCCGCGTCCTATGCCGAGCGCTTCGGCAAACAACGGGGCCAGGGTCGAGTCAGCGAAAGGCTTGTCGGCAAGGCCAGCCACATAGCGATGCGGTTCGATGGTGAGGCCGCAGCGCCAGCCGTCGCCATCTCGCGTGAGGATCGGGCATGGACCTTCGCGGACGCCAGCCAAGTCACGTGCTAGCCGACAGGGGCGAATGATGCAGCACTGGCCGCATCCGTTGCAGGGCTTGCCAAAGCCTGGGTAGGGCGGAGCGTTCCCAGACTGCATGTCAGTGAACCGTGCCGCTGATCTGGATGCGGGCGAGCCGTTCGGCCTCGGCCCGAGGGAGGTGGTGATCGTATTCGAGGATACCGGCGCGCTCGTCGAAGGCCGCTTGCAGATCCTCCGGCGAGAGGCCCGCAGTTTCTGTCTCTGCGGCTCCTGCTTCGGCATAACCCCCTGCTACACTTGCTACATCTGCTACGCTTTGGGGCTGATCGGGCTGAAACGTAGCAGGATTAGCAAACGTAGCAGGGGCGTCCTCGGCTACGGGATCGTAAAATGGGCGATAGGCCATCACTCTCCCCCCTCGTCGAGAAGCAGAAAACGCTTCGGCCGGGCGTTGATCTCACGAACCCAGCCGTGAGCCTGGAGCAGGGCGGTCGCGTCATCGGCGGCAGCCTTAGTTCGGGTGGCAGTCGGCCCGAGTTGCAGGATGTCCCGGAACCCGATTTCCGGCCTGTCGCGCGAGCGCAGCCAGTCGAGCAGCGTCTGGGCTCGCATCAGCTTCGGATCGAGCCGGGATGCGTGGGCGAGGCGGAGAGCTTCGCGGAGATACCAGTCAGCAAGGCCGATACCGCAGCGCATTGCGTCGAGATCGATATGGCTGGCACCGTGGCTCTCGATGGCGGCAACCACCGCGGCAATCCGAACGGCGTTCTCCGCCGCTTTCGCCGCAACGTCGCGGATGACCTTGAGATCACCTTCGGCTCCGCATTCGGCCTCAACGTGATTGAAGAATGCGACCCATTCCGCCTCCGCCTGTGCGTTCAACGCGAGGGGAACCGGGTCAAGTTCATTCGCAAGGCCAAGGCATCGGGGCGGCTGTTCGAGGAGGCCCAGGACGCGCTTCCCGTAGGCGGCAATCGCGTGCTCGTCCTCCAGGCTGGCTTTCCGATACATCCGGTGCCCGGCGATCGAGGTAGGTGCGGCAAGCAGGACGCGAGAGAGCAAGCCCTGATCCCGCAAAGTGCGATCCGACAGAAAGCCGGCTGCCGCGTCAGGCTGAATCATCAGGTGTGCCGATAAGCGCCGGCCCGACAGCGTAGTTACGCCATCCCCCGCGCGAACTCGAACGACGCCGTTACCATCCCATAGGGTGGAGAGCATGGCCGCGGTTCTGAGCCTATTGTCGTCGTTCATGCCGTGGCCGGCTGTGAACTGGCCACCTTCGGCACTAAAAACGCCGAGCGCGCCGTGCATGGACGCCCAGTTCTTGGTTAGGCCGTCAGGCGTCACGTCGCCTGAGGTGAGAACCGGAGCGAGAGGCCTAGCGGGCTCGTCGCCCAACTCCTCCAGGCGGCTGCGGCGTTCATCGTGCTCGATCTTGGCATCGTTCTCGATCTTGCGCTTTGTGGCGGCCCAGGCGGCGTGATCCAGCTTCCAGCTACGGATGAGGATTTCGTACTCCTCGCGGAGCCGTTTTTCGTGAGCCCGAACAGGCCAGTTCGCCTCATTGTCAGTGGACGATTTCCGGTCACCGGAGGCGGCAATCGTAATGAAGAAGAGGCTGCAAGGGCGGACCTGGCCGAACGGCAGGCGAACGTCAAAATGCGCCTGCGCTGCCAACGCCGCGGTGCTGAGGACCGACTGCGCCGCTAACTCAATGGGCGCCTGCACCTTGGAGGCGATGGCTTCCGCCGCCAGCCTCATCGTCGGACCGAGGTTCGCGACAGGATAAGGGGCGGCCGGAGCAAGAGGAGGAAACAGAGGCAGAGGGTGTTCCGCGTATTTCTCCCGAGTTGCCCGAGCAGGGTTCTCGCGAGAGAGAATGGACGGCGCGAAGCGCGCCGGCCTGAGTTCGAGATCCGAGGTATCGATGCGCTCGAATGCCATCAGCCGGCGCTCCTCTTGTTTTCAGCGAGCGCGCCGAGATCGTTGACGATGCCAGCAACCGCTTTGACGCGGGCTACCAAGCTGGAGAGCGAATAGCGGAAACCGGGAGTATCCCCGGCCTCAAGGTAGCTTTGCCCCATACCAGCGTGCAGGGCGACGAAGCCAAGTTGCTCGTGGATGAAAGCCTCCGCGTCGATCGCGGAGGAGCGAGTGTTGAGGGAGGAGTTCGTCACGACCGCGCCTCCCGAGGACCAATGCCGGCGAGATCAGCGACGAGCGCCGCAACCGAAGCGGAGAAGCCAAACCGAGCGCGAAGAATGTTGATCGCGGCCGGTGGTGTGGTAAGGTCCCAATCGCTGCCTGCCCGGTAAGCGAATTCGGACCTCACGGACGCCTTGCCGGGCGCCGTGGGGTTTTTCGTTTCAGTCATTGAGTGACGCACCCTCCTTCAACTGGGAGGTAGAGCTGACCTTGCCGCTGATGCGCGCCTGCGCCCAGCTATCCAGATCGGCCTTGTCATAGATCGGGAAGCGCGAGGCCTTCCGAAATAGCGGGCCGCCGCCGACCACGGCGAGCTTGGCGAGATACTTTTCGGAACAGGGAAGGCGGTAGCGGTCGCGGATGTAGGCGGACGCCTCATCCCGTCGGAGGGGAGTGCTGTGGAGCATTTTGGTTCCTGACAAAACGCAGCGGCGGCGCCGGTGCTGTCAGGAATATTGAAGGGCGCGAGCGTAGAGCGCAGCAACTCTTGATGGAGAAAAATACAGTAATTTCAATATCTTGGTAGGGATCAAGATAGGTAAGGTTGGTAAGGTTGGTACCCGATACCAATTTTACCCACTACGTGTCCCAGACGGCGAGAGCGCGATTCTCGTCAACAGCGCGTCGAGCCGCGGGATAGGCCCCTTCGAAAATCTTCCGCAGCGCCTGAAACCCAAGCTTCAGGTCTTCGCCCCTGTCCTCCATGCACGCCTTGGCGCGTCCATGCGGTGTGGCCGGCAGTGTCCCGGCCGCTTCGCGCTGGATCTTCCAAGCGCGAGCCACCCGCATGGTGTCTATGACGCGATCCAAGCCGGGACCGGATGCCTTTGGCTTTTTTGCAGAAAGCTTTGCCGGACTGTTGATGGTTGCCTTGAGCAAATTGGCTCCTGTCGCCTCCGACAGACTGTCGGGAGAGGCATCAAGAATCTGCGCCATTGAACGACAGAACCAGGACAGAAACTGCTCGCGATCAACTATGGCATCCTCCCACTCGCCATCACGCCCGCTGTCGAGGATAGCTTCGACAGAAGCATTGGCTGGAGTGTCGTCGATCTTGTTTCCGCTGAAGTAGCTGAAGCCCCGTGGCTTGAAGAAATAGGCGCTCGGTATTGGTTCCGACTGCGTGGATCTCGCTCGGCGGCCTTCCAAAGCGATGTCTCCTCGGAAGCACGCATCGCTCATCAGCGCATCAAAGCGAGCAAAGAAGGCCAGATCACGCACCCTCGCTTCTTCCTCGGTGAGCTCGGGAAGCAGGGCGTATGATGCGTACAGAGAGCCTGGCGCGGGATAATCCTCCCGCTGCGAGACATCGCTGACTTCCTTCAAGGTCGCAGTCGCATTTGACCAACTCCACCCCGTAAATGCCCACGTGAGGGCCTCCTGGAGCCGAACTACCTTTCCTTCGGGCAACCCCAACCTGACGACCAACGTTGAATCTCCATCGAACCGTTACGCGGAAGGAAAGCCAGGTGGTGCGGCCTAACTTTTTCGGCCGGACTTGCCTCCCAAGTTACTCATCTTTCCAGAACGGGACGATTTGCCCGCTTTCCGCCGCCTTCAGGGCAGCAGGATACGTCCCGCTAAATATCTTTCGCATTGTTTCGATGCTCAGTCGTATTTCGTGGCCCCGAGCATTGAAGCACTCTATGGCCTTTCCTCGGGCAGAGGGTGGCACTTTCGGCTTGTCGCGGGCATTCGCTTCTCGCAGCCAGTTATGCATCGCTCTGACCGCATCAACGAGGTGGTCGAGCTTTGGGCCCGGTTTTGGCTTGGGTGGCTCGGCCAGCCGGATCAACTCGGTCGATTGTTGAAGCCGGGTGTTGAACTCTGCCAATGCTCGCTGGAGATCTGGGCCGCTGACCAAGACATCGAGCCAGTCAGAGTCCGGCCCAGGCGTCACCGTTTCGCGCAGCCGGTCATCTCGATACAGATCCTCAGGGGAAGCATGAAAGCCGAGCCGTCCAATACCCTCTGCCCCGTAAAAACTCCGCTGCCGCACAAAATAAGAGACTGGGATGTCCTGTTCCGGGCCGATAGGTACATCGCCGTGAGGTGTCGCTGGCCACCCCCTGATCCGCAAACGGCCTCTGAAGGCCGCTCGGCCAAGGAATCTTGAGATAATTTCGAGTTCGTCACCGTTGACGTAGCCTTGGAGCCCGTCTTCAAATTGGCTGGGCTTAGCCACGTTGGCGCGCTCCAGAAGAACAATGACGACCTCGAGTGGTAGCCAGGGGTATTCGTATGGATTGGGCTCGTCCTCGATATTCAACATGATCTCCGAACTACCAAGATGCGGCGTGCTCTTCCGGCGGAATAGAGCCAGAACGTAAACGTTCACCTGCGCTTTCGTTTACCTCTCTCCATGGGAATGACATCGGCCTCGGGCCGCTTGCCGTGCTTCATCAAGTCGTCAATGTGCTGGGTCAGTTGGTCCGCCGCTGCCAGGAGCGCGGCATCCAGCTTGTGAATGTATCCGGCAGTGACGCCGCTGCGCGCATGGCCTAGCAGCGTCTTGATGGTGGGATCAGAAAAGCCAAGGTCATCCGCATGGGATGCCAGCGAATGGCGCAGGCCGTGCGGGGTGACGCCCGGAACGACTGGCTTCAAGCTCTCCGTCCATATCCGGGGGAAGTCCTGAAACCAAGGCGTCTTGCCTTTGACGGCCGGGAATATGTAGTCGGACGGGCGATTGCGCTTCAGCGCGGCTTCCAGCACCGCCGCTGCCGCCAAACCTAGCGGACGAACGCTATAGCCGGTCTTCGTGTCGCCCAGCCTGAGGCGCCGCGCGCGCAGATCAACTTCATCGAGGCGCAGCTTTTCAATCTCGCTTCGGCGGCAACCTGTCAGTGCGAGCAAGCGCCCGATCGCGATTGCTTGCCATCGCGTGCCAGCCTGCTCCAGTTCATCGAGCTTTGCCCCGAGGGCGTGATAGCCCTCTGCCTCAAGCCGAACTTGGCGCCTACCGTCCTTCCGCTTTTTGATGCCGTGAGCGGGGTTGTCGGCGCGATAGCCCTCTTCGATCGCGTAGGAGAGGATTGCGCCGAAGAGCCCGAGAGTTCGGGCGGCGGTGCCTCCACCGCCTGTCACGATCGATCGGCCGCCGGCATCCGTCTTTTCGTTGCGTGCCGTCTTCCCGGCGGTGACATCGCGAACGAAGCCGCGAACGTCAGCGGCGGTCAAATCCTTCACCGTGCGGTTGCCGAGCAGCGGGATAATATGTCGATCAATTCGGCCTTGGTCGATTTCGAGCGTGGTCGCTTTCTTGGGCCGACCGTTCTTGGTCAGGATCAGGCCGGCTTTTGCTTTCTCCAGATACTCGCGGCAGAGCTGCGCGACGGTCTTGGCGTCCCGATCAGCAGCCTTCTGCTCCGCTGGGTCCAAGCCCTTGGCAGCATCCCTCAAATGGTCCTTCGCAATGTCGCGGGCCTCGTCCGGGGTCAGCACGCCATAGCGACCGATGGTGAGCCGCCGGCTGCGGCCATTCTTGTTGCGATACTGGACGAGGAACGACTTGGCGCCGCTCGGCTTCACGCGCAGGCCGAACCCCGGCAAGTCGTCATCCCATAGGAAGACATCCGAGCCTTTCGGCTTGGCGGCGTCGATCGTCCTGATCGTGAGACGTGCCATGTCGGGTAAGCACCGGGTAAGCAGGCCAGGGTAATGTCAGGCGCGTTGAGGATACGCCAATCGCCATTGAGATCATCTGAATCTGGCGCATTTGCAAGGGCTTGTCCACATCGCGAAATTCCGGGTAACTCGGCGTAATCCCGCAATAGCTGCCCAAGGAGGGCAGCCATTACGACCTGCCGATCGCGCTCGCCGTGATGGCCGCGATCGGGGCGATCCCGGCCGATGCTCTGTCCGGCTACGCGGTCCTCGGCGAACTGGCGCTCGACGGCTCGATCGCGCCGGTGGCGGGCGTCCTGCCGGCGGCGATCGCGGCCTATGCGAGGGGGCAAGGCCTGATCTGCCCGGCGGCGTCTGGCTCGGAAGCGGCCTGGGCCGCTGCGGATATCGACATTCTGGCGCCGCGTTCGCTGATCCAGCTCGCCAACCATTTCAAGGGCACGCAGGTGATGGCCCGACCCGAGCCGGCCGTGGCGCGCCAGGCTGGCCCATTGCCGGACCTGGCCGACGTCAAGGGCCAGGAAAGCGCGCGGCGGGTGCTGGAGATCGCAGCAGCGGGCGGGCACAATCTCTTGATGAACGGGCCGCCCGGTGCCGGAAAGTCGATGCTGGCGAGCCGTCTGCCCTCGATCCTGCCGCCGCTCTCGCCGCGCGAGCTGCTTGAAGTCTCGATGGTTCTGTCCGTCGCCGGAAAGCTGGCCGAAGGCGCCCTGACCGACCGGCGGCCCTTCCGCGCGCCGCATCACTCGGCCTCAATGGCGGCGCTCGTCGGCGGCGGCCTGCAGGCCCGGCCGGGCGAGGTCTCGCTCGCGCATCACGGCGTGCTTTTCCTCGACGAGTTGCCGGAATTCCAGCCGCAGGCGCTCGATGCCCTGCGCCAACCGATGGAGACCGGCGACGTCCTGATCTCCCGCGCCAATCACCGCGCCGTCTATCCCGCGCGCTTCCAGCTCGTCGCTGCGATGAACCCCTGTCGCTGCGGCCGGGCGACCGAACCCGGCTACGCCTGCCGCCGCCAGCCGAACGAGCGCTGCATGGCGCAATACCAGGCGCGCGTCTCCGGCCCGCTGCTCGACCGGATCGACATCGCGATCGACGTTCCCGCCGTGACGGCGGCGGACTTGATTCGCCCGGCCGCAGGAGAGAGCTCGGCGATGGTCGCGGCGCGTGTCGCCACGGCGCGCCATATCCAGGCGTCGCGCTTCGAGAGCCTCGGCCTTGGTCACGTCATGACCAATGCCGCCTGTCCGGTGTCGGTGATCGAGGAGGTCGCGCGGCCGGACAATGCGGGGCTTGCACTTCTGCGCGACGCGGCGGAGGCCCTGCGTTTGACGGCACGCGCCTATCATCGCGTGCTCAAGGTCGCCCGCACGCTCGCCGATCTCGATGGGGAGGCGAAGGTCGGCCGGTGTCATCTCGCCGAAGCCCTCTCTTACCGGGCGCGGGGCGAGGAACTCGTCCAGGCCGCCTGAGGCCGAGGGTTAATGGACCCTCCTCTCGAACCGGTCGAATTCGCGGCTTTCGCCGGCCGCTTTTTCAAGGTGGTCTGCGTAGATCGAAGGGCATGGCTTCTTCGATCTGGTCATGGTTCGCCTTCGCGGCGCTGCTTCTCCCCACAGGGGGCGTCGTCCTGTGGCTGCTGCGCCAGCGCAGCGGCCTGCGTAACCAGATGGCCGCGCTCGCGCACGATGTCGAGGCGCTCAATGATCGGCTCTGGAATCTCGCGGACAGCGAGGAGCGTTACCGGAGCCTGATCGAGGCCCAGGGCGACCTGATCGTTCGGCGCGACGGCATCCGGATCGTCTATGCCAACCGCGCCTACGCGGCCTTGTTCGGCGCCGGGGAGCAGGATCTCGTCGGCAGCGAGATGCTGCTGCCGCAGCTCGCCAGCCGTCCGATCATCCTGCTCGAGGGCGGCGCCCGCAGCTTCGACGAATGCCTCGCCACCTATGAGGGTGAACGCTGGATCTCCTGGATCGAGACTGCGGTGCCCGGCCCCGGCGGGCGCACGCTGATCCAGCGCGTCGGCCGCGACATCTCGGCACGCATCGCGAGCGAGGATGCGCTGGTCGAGGCGCGAGCGCGGGCCGAGGCCGCAAACGAGGCGAAGTCGCGCTTCCTGGCGACCGTCAGCCACGAGTTCCGCACGCCGCTCAACGGCATCCTCGGCATGGCCGACCTCCTGACCGATACCGGTCCCGATGCCGAGCAGGCGACCTATGTCGCGGCCCTGCGCACCTCCGGCGAAGCCCTGCTCGCGCTGGTCGACGATATCCTCGACTTCGCCAAGGTCGAGGCCGGCAAGCTGGAGTTGGTCGCGGAGCCCTTCGATCCGGCCCAGCTCGTCGAGACCGTCGCGGAACTGATGGCGCCGCGCGCGCAGGCCAAGGGCATCGAACTTGCAGCCCATATCGCGCCCGACCTGCCGGCACGGCTCGTCGGCGACCGCGACCGGCTGCGCCAGATACTGCTGAACCTCGTCGGCAACGCGGTGAAGTTCACGGAAGCCGGCGGTGTCGGCCTGAGCCTGGCCCGAACCGGGGATCGCCTCGAGATCACCGTCGCCGATACCGGGCCGGGCATCCCCTCCGACCGGCTCGACATGATCTTCGGCGAATTCGAACAGCTGGATCATGGTGCTGCCGCAGGTCAGACCGGCACCGGTCTCGGCCTCGCGATCGTGCGCCGTCTCGCCCGCCTGATGGGTGGCGAGGTTCAGGCCGAAAGCCGGCTCGGTGAGGGTGCGACCTTTCGCGTCACGCTGCCTCTCGCGGCGGCGGCTGACGCGCCGGACGCGCGGATTCCGCATTGGCCGGGGCAGCATATCCTGCTCGTTTCGCCGGCGCCCTTCGCCGTGCGCTTCCTGGCCGAAACGATCCGGACGACCGGGGCAGCCGTCTCGATCGCCGGCACGGTCGAGGCCGCGCGGGCAAAGCTTGGCGGGGGGCTCCCGGTCACGGCGGTGCTGATCGATCATGCGCTTGGCGATGCGCCGGCAAAGGAGTTGGCCGCGGCCGCTGCGGCGCTCGGCATCTGCAATTGCCTCATCCTGCTATCGCCTCATGCCCGCCGGCAGTTCGGATCGCCGCAGGCGGCCGGGTTCTCCGGCTTCCTGATCAAGCCGGTGCGAACGCGCTCGCTCTACGAGCGACTGGGCAACGGCCTTCAGCCTGGGCCGTCGGTTGCGGGGGAGCCGGCCGCGCTGGCCGCGACGCTGATGCACCAGCCCGGCGCCGGCCTGACGGTGCTGGTCGCGGAAGACAACGAGATCAATGCCCTGCTCGCGACGCGCACGCTGGAGCGCTTCGGCTGCACGGCGATATGGGCGCGCGATGGGCGTGAAGCCTTGAAGCGGGTCGAGGCCAGCTTTGCCGGCACCGCGCCGCCCTTGGCGCTCGCGCTGCTCGATGTACGCATGCCCAAGATGACGGGGCTCGATTGTGCCCGTGCCGTGCGTGCGCTGGAGCGACGGTTCGGCCGCGCCGCCACGCTGCCGCTGGTGGCTGTCACGGCCAATGTCTCCGCCACGGACCGGGCTGCCGCCTTCGCCGCCGGGATGGATGATTGCCTGGCGAAACCCTTGGAGCGCGAGGCCCTGCTCCGTTGGCTGGAGCGCCTGTCGCAAGCGCCGGCCGGCAGTCTGACGGCTTGACGGCCGTCATCGCTCCGACGCAGTTTCGTCGCGAAGTTGTAAGATCATCGGAGCAAGCCTACCTCATGCCGGTAGCGGCAGGAGATGAGAGAAGCGATGGCATTGCACGTTTCTGGAAGCAAGAACGCGCTGCCCGGTCGGTTTTCAGCCGGCAATCCGTTCTCGCGCTTCGCCCCGTTGATATTGATGAAGGGTGGAGCCATGCGCCGATCCGGCGCCGAAATCGACGAAACGCCGCTATCGGGCACGCTTGGGCGGCTCGGCTCGCTTGAGGTGCGGCTGGCTCGCGGTCCGCGTGAGATCTGGCGGGCGCAGCGCCTGCGCTATCGCGTATTCTATCAGGAAATGTCGGCCAAGCCCGATGTGATCTCGCGCATGTTCCGTCGCGATGCCGATCGTTTCGACAAGGCCTGCGACCATCTCCTCGTTATCGATCATGCCGCGCGTGGCCGCTTCGGCGGGATCAAGCCCAAGGTCGTCGGCACCTACCGTCTGATGCGCCAGAGTGCGGCCGAGCGCCTCGGCGGCTTCTATACGCAGGGCGAGTTCGATCTCGCACCGATGCTGGCGCTCCATCCGGGCAGCCGCTTTCTCGAGCTTGGCCGCTCCTGCGTGCTGAAGCCCTATCGCACCAAGCGGACGGTCGAGCTTCTCTGGTCGGGCATCTGGGCCTATCTGCAGCATCATCGCATCGATGCGATGTTCGGCTGCGCTTCCTTCGACGGCACCGATCCGGATGCGCTGGCGCTGCCCCTGAGCTTCCTGCATCACCATGCCCGCTCGGAGGGAGCGTGGGCCGCGACCGCGCATGCCGAGCACTTCGTCGGCATGGACCGCCTGCCGCCGGAGATGGTCGACGCCAAGCTCGCGCTCAAGCAGTTGCCGCCTTTGATCAAGGGGTATCTGCGGCTCGGCGCCCGCTTCGGCACCGGCGCGGTCATTGACCGTCAGTTCGGCACGACCGATGTGCTCGTCGTGCTGCCGGTCGCCGCGATCGACAAGCGCTATGCCGACTATTACGGCGGCGAAGGCCCCCGCCACGCGGCCTGACTATTCGCCGGCTGCTGCCAGGGCGCGCAGCGCCTCGCGATAGGTCGGGTAGCGGAAGGCATAGCCGAATTCCCGCTTCACCAGCGCGTTCGAGACGCGCTTGCTCTCGCCATAGAAGCTCGCCGCCATCGGCGAGAGCTGAGCCTGCTCGAACGGGATCTCCGGCGGCGGCTCGAGCCCCGTCAGTTCCGCCGCGAAGGTGATCACGTCCTGCGGCGGGCCGGGCTCGTCGTCGGTGACGTTGTAGATCGCGCTCTGGCGTGGCTGCGCCAGCGAGGCCATCAGCACGCCGGCGATATCGTCGACATGGATGCGGTTGAAGACCTGGCCTGGCTTGATCAGCCGGTTCGCAGTGCCGTTGCGCAGCTTGGTGATGGCGTTGCGGCCAGGGCCGTAGATGCCCGACAGGCGGAAGATCTGAACGGGCTTGCCGCTATCGCGGCCGAGCTGAAGCCAGGCCTCCTCGATCTCGACGCGCTGGCGTGTGCGAGCATTGGTCGGGGACGGCGGCGCGGCCTCGTCGATCCAGGCGCCGCCCTGATCGCCATAGACGCCGATCGTGGAGAGATAGCCGATCCAGCGCAGGTTCGGGGCGGCCATGAGCGCCGCGCGCAAGGGTCCGAGCGCCGGATCGCCATCCTCCGCCGGCTGCACCGAAACCAGCACGGCATCGGCCTCCGCCACCGCCTTGGCGAGCGCTGACGAGACCGCGAAGCCGCCGAAGACCAGCGTCCGGATGCCCTCGCGGCTGAGCTCCGCGGCCTTCTCGGCGGAGCGCACGGTGCCCGTCACTTCCCAGCCTCGCACTAGGGCGGCGCGCGCGAAGAAGCCGGCGGAATAGCCGAGGCCGAGGATCAGGATGTTCATGCGGCGTCTTCCGTCTGGGGCGTGAGCGCATGCCATTCGGCACGCACCTGCGGGTCGGTTTCATCGGCGAGTCGCACAAGGGCGAGTTGGCCGGCGCGTTTAGTATCGAGCCGCCCCAGCGCCCAGACCGCCATCGCACGGACCAGCGGCGAGGGATCGGCGAGATGGGGCAGGGCGCTGTCGATGAGCTCCGGCCGGCCGCTATTGCCGATCGCGATCAGCACGTTGCGCAGGAAGCGGTCGCGCCCGGTGCGCTTCACCGGCGTGCCCGCGAAGAGCGTGCGGAAGGCGGGATCGTCGAGCCGGGCGAGCGCGGCGAGGTCGAGCCCGTCGAGCTCGCCCTTGAGCGCCAGTCGCGTTTCCTGTGCGGCCTCGGCGAACTTGTTCCAGGGGCAGACGGCGAGGCAGTCGTCGCAGCCGAAGACGCGGTTGCCGATGCCGGGCCGTAAGGCGGCGTCGATATGGCCGGCATGCTCGATCGTGAGATAGGCGATGCAGCGGCGCGCATCGAGCTGGTAGGGCGCCGGGAAAGCGTCGGTCGGGCAGATATCGAGGCAGCGCCGGCAGGAGCCGCAATGGTCGCGCTCGGCCGCGTCTACCGGCAATTCGGCGGTGGTGTAGATCGCCCCTAACAGCAGCCAGGAGCCGTGCTCGCGCGAGACCAGGACCGTGTGCTTGCCCTGCCAGCCGAGCCCGGCCGCCTGTGCCAGCGGTTTCTCCATGACCGGCGCCGTATCGACGAAGACCTTCACGTCGGCGCCGCCGCGCGCGGCGAGCAGCCCCGCGACGCTCTTCAGCTTGCCCTTGATGACGTCGTGATAGTCGCGCCGTCTCGCATAGAGCGAGATCGCCGCCTTGTCGGGATGGGCAAGGATCGCGAGCGGATCGCCCTCGCCGGCATAGTTCATGCCGAGCATGACGACGGAGCGGACCTCGCTCCAGAGCTGGCGCGGATCGGCGCGCTGCGCCTGCCGCTCTTCCATCCAGCCCATCTCGCCTTGGTAGCCGCTCGCAAGCCAGGCCTCGAGACGGCCCGGCGCTTGCGGAATCGCATCGGCACCGGCGACGCGCATCACGGCGAAGCCTTCGGCAAGCGCGCGCTCGGCGACGGCGCGCTTGAGCTTCTCGGCCTTCAAAAATCCAGATTGTCGTAATGGGCGCTCGGAGCCATGCCGGGTATGCGGTCGCTCAGCAGCGGCCGGAAGCTCGGTCTCGACTTGATCCTCGCATACCATGCGCGAGCCGCCTCATCCTCTTCCCAGGGCACGTCGCCGAGATAGTCGACGCAGGACAGATGCGCCGCCGCCGCGAGATCGGCATAGCTCATCTGCGCACCTGCCAGCCAGTTCCGCTTGGCCAGCAGCCAGGAGATATAGCGCAGATGATAGCGCACATTGGCGCGCGCGGCGCGGATCGCGCTCATTTCCGGCGGGCCGCCGCCCTCGTCGCGGCTCATGAAGCGCTTCATCACCTTTTCCAGCACGAGCGGGCTGGTGATCTCGTCATGGAACTTGATGTTGAACCAGTCGAGCAGGCGGCGGACCTCGACGCGTTCGCCAGGCCCTTCCGGCAGCAAGCGGCGGTCGCCGAGCGCGAGCCCCCGCGTCTCGTCGAGATACTCCGCGATCGGCCCGGCGCCGGGCACGGCGAGTCCGTTCTGCTCCTGGAAGACGGGCGTCGTGCCCGCGGTATTGAGCTCGATGAACTCCCGCCGGCGCTCCCAGACGCGTTCCTCGACCAGTTCGGCCTCCATGCCGAACTCGCTGAGCACGAGGCGGATGAAACGCGAATGCGGGCATAGCGGGTAATGATACAGGGTCGCCATGGCACTCATGAAGACTGTGAAGCAGGCAAAATGCGACGGAAGCAGGGCCGCCGGGCTTGCAGCGACCCGATAGGCGACGGCGGCTTGCTATAGTCATGCCGGAAAAACGCCACAACCCGCGATGATGGCGATCTCCGCAATTTGCCGCTGCTGCTTCGCGAAGTGGTAACCAATTTGCAAAGAGCTGGGCGTAAGCCGGCGACAGGCCCGGCCCGGGCTGACGTCCAGGCCGCCTGATTCGCGCGAGGACAGCCTTCCATGCACAACCTGATCGAAGCCTTCATCCTCGGCATCGTCGAGGGCCTGACCGAGTTCCTGCCGGTCTCCTCGACCGGGCATCTGCTCCTGATCGGCCATTTCCTCGGCTTCGAATCCAACGGCAAGACCTTCGAGGTGCTGGTCCAGCTCGGCGCGATCCTGGCGATCACGCTGGTCTATTTCCGCCGCCTGCTCGATATCGCGCTGCGCATTCCCAGCGACCCCTCCGCCCGCCGCTTCGTCATCGGCGTGCTCATCGCCTTCCTGCCGGCGGCGGTGATCGGCGCGCTGCTGCACGGCTTCATCAAGGGCGTGCTGTTCAACCCCTTCATCGTCTGCTGCACGCTGATCGCCGGCGGCCTGATCCTGCTCGTCGTCGACGAGCTGGAATTGCAGGAGAAGCACACCGACGCCACCACCTTCCCGCTGCCGATGTATTTCAAGATCGGGTTGATCCAGTGCCTGGCGATGATCCCCGGCGTCTCGCGCTCGGGCTCGACCATCGTCGGCGCCATGCTGCTCGGCGCCAGCAAGCGTGCGGCGGCCGAGTTCTCCTTCTTCCTGGCCATGCCGACCATGGCCGGCGCCTTCGCCTATGACCTCCTGAAGAGCTACAAATTCCTCACCTTCGACGATGGCGTGCTGATCGGCGTCGGTTTCGTCGCCGCCTTCATCTCGGCCCTGATCGTGGTGCGCAGTTTCCTCGATTTCGTCTCGAAGCGCGGCTTCGCGCTCTTCGCCTGGTGGCGGATCATCGTCGGCATGGTCGGCCTTGCCGGCCTCTGGGTCGTCGGCTGAAGCCGAGGCCTTAAGCCGGCCGTGACGGGTCGTTGAGCGAGTCCGCCAGCGTCGGCGTCCGGCTCGGCGTCAGTTGCGGCAACGACGCCGTCTGCCGCTCGATCATGCGGTGGACCACTGGCGGGTTCGGGCCGCTATGCAGGGCGCGGACCTGCTCGCCGATCTCGGCATCGGCCTGGGTGACGCGCTGGTTCTGCCGGACATATTCGACCCAGGTCGGGCTGTCGTAACGCTCGATCCAGAGCGTCGGGTCGGTCAGGTCGCGCAGCAACGTCCAGTGCCGGGCGCCGTCGCGACGCCGGATGCGCCGCCGCTCCGCCATCACGGTCAGGAAGGCGACGACGTCCTCCGGCTTGATGATGTACTCGATGGTGACGATGACCGGGCCGGAGCGCGGCTCGATATCGACCGCGACCTTGGGCTCGCGCCAGCGGCTGAGCGGGTCGAGATTGAGTTCCTCGAGCGGCGGCAGGCGGTAGCGCAGCCCCATCACGGCACCGGCGACCAGGACCACGGCCGACATCAGCAGCGCCTTCTCGACGCCGAAATGCAGCGCCGAGCGGCCCCAGGCCCAGCTGCCCATCGCCATGCCGCCGAAGGTCGCCATCTGGTACATCGCCAGCGCCCGGCCGACGACCCAGCGCGGCGCCGAAAGCTGCACCGTCGCGTTGAAGGTCGAGAGTGCCAGAACCCAGCAGGCGCCGCAGACGCACAGGCCCGCCATGGCCAGCCAGATCGTCTGGCTGAAGGCAATCAGCGTCACGCCGCAGGCATAGGCGACGAAGGTCGAGCGGACGAGCGCTTCCGTGCTCATCGCCCGTCGCAGGCGCGCGCTCATGAAGGCGCCCGCCACCGCGCCGGCGCCGAAGGCCCCGAGCAGCACGCCATAGGTCAGCGGGCCGCCGCGCACGAGATCGCGCGCGATCAGCGGCAGCAGCGCCAGGCCCACGATGGCGCCGAAACCATAGACGAAGGCGCGCAGCGTGACCGTGCGGATGTTCGGAGACATCGCGACATAGCGGATGCCGGCGCTCATCGCGATGAACAGGGTCTCGCGCGGCAGGAGTCGCTCGACCTTGGGCGGCGACCAGCGCGCCAGCACGACGAGCAGCGGGATATAGCTGAAGGCATTGATGATGAAGGCTGCGACCGCGCCGGCCGCCGCGACGATCGCGCCGCCGATCGCCGGCCCGACGCTGCGGGCGATGTTGAAGGCGACGCTGTTCAGCGTCACCGCCGCCGGCACGTCGCGGCGCGGGACCATGTCGCCGACCGAGGATTGCCAGGCCGGGTTGTTCAGCGCCGTGCCGCAGCCGATCAGGAAGGTGAAGGTGAGCAGCAGCCAGGGCGTGATCAGGCCGAACCAGGCGAAGACCGCAAGCCCGATCGAGACCGCCAGCATGAAGCATTGCGCGGTCAGCAGGATCTTGCGTCGGTCGTAATTGTCGGCGATGGCGCCGGCCGCGAGCGAGAACAGCATCACCGGCAAGGTCGTCGAGGCCTGGACCAGCGCCACCATCTCGGCCGAGGGCGAGATCGAGGCCATCATCCAGGAGGCGCCGACCGCCTGGACCAGCCCACCGAAATTCGAGATGAGGCTGGCGAACCAGACGGCGCGGAAGATCGGCTGCTGCAGCGGAACGAAGGGCGAGACCCGGGCCCGGGTAGGCTTGATGCCCTCCGAGGCGAGCTCGGCTTCTACGACATCGGCCGTGGGCTGGGCGTGCGGGTCGTCAGGCATGTCATAGGGTTAGAGCATGAGCGCTGGAGGGGGAAACCCTTTCCATCTGGAAGATGTCGAAACTTGGAAAGTTTTTCTCCCAACCTGTTTCGACATTCCCTGAGCCCTCATCAGTCTCTCACGTCGCCCGCGCGGCAGCGGCCTCGCGTACTTGCCGCGGCGGGCGCGCCTTGCGGGCGCGCAGGCCATGACTGAGCGCCACCGCGAGGCCCGCGAGCGCGACCCAATGCGCCGGCCGGATCGAGGCATAGTCCTGATAGGTCAGGATATCGGCATTGGCCTGGAAGACCAGCCAGGCCGAGACGCCGGAGGTCGCCGCATACCAGCCCGCTTCAAGGCTGGCCGTAAGCAGCCCGCCGAGAAGCGCCACTCCGACGAGAGCCGGCACGGAGATCGGCAGCTTCCAGCGATACAGGCCGCGATAGAGCATCAGCAGCAGGAACAGCCCGCTCATCAGCACCGGCTCGGTGACGTCGATCTTCGATTGCAGCGCGAAATGCAGCAGTGCCAGCATCGCAATGGGATAGACGAGATTGTGCAGGCGCTGCCAGTTCTTGCCGAGGCGGCGGATCATGCCGTCGGTCGAGGTCACGCCCTGCGCAACGAGGCCGATCAGCGCGACGAAGCCGATCGTCAGGTAGAAGCGCTTGACGATCTCGGAGACGATCAGGCCCCAGTCGAAGGCCATGTCGATGCAGTAGAGCGCCAGATGCCCGAGCGCGTAGGCCATGACGCCGAGACCGAGCATGCGGCGGATGCCGATCAGCTTGCTCCAGTCGAGCAGCCGCCGGAACGGCGAGACCGCGAGCGTGGCGATGAGGATCCTGACCGTCCAGGTCCCGGTCTGGTGGATCGCCTGCGTCCAGGGCTTCGAGCCGAGCTGATGCATCCAGGCGGCGTAGAGCAGCATGAGCGCGGGCACGAGGAGCAGCGCGAAGGCCGCGGCCCTTAAGGTCGAGAACCGGCCCTGCCGGTCGGTCCATGGCAGCCAGGTGCGGAAGCTGGTATTTGCGGGGCGGGCGCTCATCACCCCGGCATAGACGATGGGGTCGGCCCCTGTCCCGCACATCTGGACACAAGGGTGTGAATGGGTTGTCCTGCCGGCCCTTTCAACCGGGTTCGGTCATGGCTTCCAGCACTCCCATCGTCGTCTTCGATGTCGGCAACGTCCTGCTGCGCTGGGATGCGCGGCTGATTTACCGTTCGCTGATCCCCGAGCCCGAGCGGCTCGACTGGTTCATGCAGAACATCTGCACGGGCGACTGGAATCTGGAGCAGGATCGCGGCCGCTCCTGGCAGGAGGGCGTGGCGCTGCTGGTCAAGCAGCATCCGGAATGGGAGCGCGAGATCCGCGCCTTCGACGAAAGCTGGCACGACAGCGTGCCCCATACCATCGCCGACAGCGTCGCGGTGCTGGAGGAGCTGAAGGGGCAGGGCGAGAAGGTCTATGCCATCACCAATTTCTCGCGCGAGAAATGGGCTGAATGCCTGGTCCGCTTCCCGTTCCTGCAGAGCTTCGACGGCGTCGTCGTCTCCGCCCATGAGCGGATGTTGAAGCCGGAGCGCGCGATCTACGAGGTGCTGTTCGATCGCTACGGTCTGAAGGCTGGCGACTGCATTTTCGTCGATG
This sequence comes from Allobosea sp. FG18, assembly GCF_057809495.1. NCBI lineage: Bacteria > Pseudomonadati > Pseudomonadota > Alphaproteobacteria > Hyphomicrobiales > Alloboseaceae > Allobosea > Allobosea sp. FG18. The sequence continues at coordinate 8,590 of NZ_JBMDKB010000037.1, read as the reverse complement.
ACAGCGAGAAGAACGTGGTGGGGGCCCGCGCCGCCGGGATGCGGGCCGTCCATTTCGTCGAGCCCATCGACCTGCGCGCCGAACTGCGCGGCCTGGGCGTCAGGCTCTGACGGGCAGAGCCTGACTTGTCAGAGCGCAGGCGTTCAGGCCGCGCTCTTGATCGCGAGGCTCGGCACGAGGCCGGCGGCATCGACGCCGCGGGCTTCGCCGACCAGCCGGGCGCCGGCCTTGGTCGCGAGGAAATCGGCGAGGACGGCGTCTTCCTGGCGCACGAAGCCCTTGGCGGGCAGCTTGCCGGCGAGGAACAGCTCGACCATCGCGACGCAGCCGGCGGCGGTGGTGAGCTGGATCGCGCCGAGCTCGTCATTGCCGTCATAGCGCAGCACGACGCTCTCCTCCTCGAGGCGGCCGTTGCGCTCGCCCACGCCGGTCACGAAGATCACGACCACGTCCTTGCGGGTGAAGGGCGCGGAATGCGTGAGGATGCGGCGCAGCGTCTCGCGGTCGTCGGCGAGGTCGAGGTCGCGCAGCAGGAGCTTCATGATCTCGGCATGGCCGGGATAGCGCAGCGTCTTGTAGCTCATGTTGCGGACCTTGCCGGCGAGCGTCTCGGTCAGCGTGCCCAGACCACCCGAGGTGTTGAAGGCCTCGTAGGCGACGCCGTCGATCATCACGCTCTCGATGCCTTCCAGCGCCGGCACCAGGGTCGGCTGGCCGTCGAAGACGATCTCGCAGGGGTTGCAGTATTCGTTGATCAGGCCGTCGACCGACCAGGTCACGTTGTAGCGCAGCGCATTGGTCGGATAGAGCGGAAGCGCGCCGACGCGCATCTTGATGGCGCGGACGTTCTCGAAACGCGCCGCCATGTCGGCGCCGAGGATGCAGATGAAGCCGGGCGCCAGGCCGCATTGCGGGACGAGCGCGACGTCGGAGGTCTCGCCGAGCTCCTTGATATAGGAGGTGGTGGCGACGTCCTCGGTCAGGTCGAAATAATGGGTCTTGGTCTCGGCCGCGACCTTGGCGATGCCCTTGTTCAGGAAATAGGGGCAGGCGCTGACGACGATGTCGCGGTCTTTCAGGAACACGCGGAGTGCGTCGAGGTTCGAGGCGTCGACGGTCTCGGTGGCGAAGCGGCTGCCGGCGGCGTTCTTGAGCTGCGCGGCGGAAGCGTCGGCCAGCGTCACCTGATGGCCCTGCTCGGCCAGCATGCCGGCGATGATGACGCCGATCTGGCCGGCGCCGAGCACGGCAATGCGCTTCTTGGTGGTCATGTCGCAATCTCCTGGTGGGTGTCGGGTCGGCCAGGAGCCTCCCCCTCGATGCGGAGCATCGCCGCAAGCCGCGCAGGCTTTAACGGGCGGATCGCCGCAGGAGGGCGTTATGATGCATCAATTCGACGGGATATGAAGAAAGATGATGGGAAACGGCAGGCGCTGAGGCAGTCGCGCGCTCAACGCTCGAACTTGCGGGCCAGAATCACCGAGGAGGTCGTCCGGCGCACGCCTTCCATCTCCGCGATCCAGTCGATGATCGTGTCGAGGTCGCTGGAGGTCTCGCACTCGATCTTGACGCTGAGGTCGAAATGGCCGCTCAGCGTGTGGCATTGCACGATTTCCGGCCGCTTTTTCAACGCCGCGACCACGCCGCCCTGCTGTTTCATCTCCAGTTCGATCAGGATCAGCGCCGCGATCGTGGTTGCCGGCCGGCTCGCCTTGCCGAGGATCGTGGTATAGCCGGCGATCACTCCGTCGCGTTCGAGACGGCTGAGCCGTCCCTGCGCCGTCGCGCGGGAGACGCCGAGCTGCTTGGCGATCTCCGACAGCGGCAGGCGGGCATTCTCGGTGAGGATGCGGATGAGCTCGCGGTCCTTCGCGGCGTCTGACGGCCGTGCCATGTCGTCTCCAGCGGTTCGGCGGGGGCGTCATATAGCAGGGAAATCCCGGCTTATCGCAAGAGCCGCCTGCAGTACCGCTGAGACCGGCGCCGTCAATTGACGGTATGGAACGAAAAGCCTGCCCGAAAAGGAACATCTTGTGGTCCGAAGCATTGCTCACGCGCCGGAGGGACTTGCTTCGGGGTGAAAATCGGAGTGGCATGCCGACCGGCGGCAGCACGCTTTGCCATGGAGAACGCCATGTTCAGGACTCTCATTCTCGCATCAGCATCGGCTTTCGCCCTTGTCTCCTTCTCCGTGGTGCCCGCTTCGGCGCTGACCATGAAGGAATGCAGCGTCAAGTATCAGGACGCCAAGAAGGCCAATACGCTGAAGGGCCAGAAGTGGAACGATTTCCGCAAGGCCCAGTGCGGCGACGACGACGCTGCCGACGACGAGGCTGCGGCTGCCATGCCGGCCGAGCCGGCGAAGCCCGCCGTTTCCGCTACGGCGGCGGCGCCCGCTGCCAAGCCCGCCGCGATGCCTGCCGGCAAGGCGAAGCCTGCTGTCTTCCCGAAGGCGGTTTCGCAGAAATATTCGAGCGAGACGGCCGGCAAGGCGCGCCTCAAGACCTGCGTCGATCAGTACAATGCCAACAAGGCGGCCAATGCCAATGGCGATCTCAAGTGGATCGAGAAGGGCGGCGGCTACTGGAGCCAGTGCAACACCAAGCTGAAGGGCTGATCTTCAGACGCAGCCGAGTTTCCGGAACGCCGCGCCGCAAGGCGCGGCGTTTTTCGTTCGTAGGGTCGTTAAGGGAAACGCGTTGTCATTCCGGACAAGCCGCGCGAGCGGCGCCGATCCGGAACCCACGACCGGGTGAGACATTCCATGCCGCGTCGGAGCCGCTCACCCAGTCGTGGGTTCCGGGTTCTTCGCTACGCGAAGCCCCGGAATGTCGAGGCGGGATTCGAAGCCGCTGCGATCAGGTGGGGGCATCGCTCAAAGCGACTGCGAGGGGCGTGAACCTGAATCGGTCGGCCGGCTTGGTGCGGGGTTGCCCGGCCGCTGCCCCTTGCTGATCATCTCGCCGCGCGAGCGGATGACATGGGCCGTCACCACCTCCTGGACGCGCTTCTCCGCGGCATCGCGCACGGCGTTGCGATTGGCCGGCCGGCCGTCCTCGGTTTCGATCAGTTCGATCGTGGCGTTGGTCAGGGCGTCGACATCGCCCTTGCAGAACAGCATCGCGGCCTTGGCGACGACCTCCGCTTTTTCGTCCGTGAGCAGCATCGGCGCGCCCTCGCGGCCGATACAGGCCAGCATCTTGGTGCGGATCAGGTCGCGCGTCTTCTCCAGCAGGGCCTTCTTCTCGGCCCGCGCCGCTCGCTCCTGCTCGGTCGGCTGAGGCGTCTGCGCCTGGGCGGGAGCGCCGGGCGAGACCGGGCCGCGCACATTGGCGCTCTGCTTCACACATTCGACCAGCGCCGGCAGCATCTCGCCGGTCGAGGTCAGCGCGAAGGTATAGCGTGCGTCATTGGCCACCAGCTCGAGATAGCGCCCCTGCCGGAAGGCGTTGATCAGGGCGGACTGTGCCGGCATGGCGATGGTGACGAGCGTTGGCGACTTGATGTTGGCGGTGACGTCGATGGTCGAGCGCCGATCGAACACGAGCTGAAGCTTCAGCGTCTCGCCGGTCCTGAGTTTCCAGTCCGGCTTCGAGAAGCCGAGCAGCCAGGAGAATTGCGCGGTTACCGAGGTCAGCATCGTGACGCCGCTCTTGTAGCTGGCGCTGACGGCGCAATGCGAGAAGGCGCCGGTCTGGTCGTTGGTGAAGGTCCCGCCCGACCAGTTGCCGACGACGATCTTGCCGAACGGGCCGGCCGCCGACGCCGGCAACGACAGAAAACAGCTCAGGGCGACGATCGCGGCCCGCATCCAGTTTCCTCCGTTGAGATCCCATCCCAAGGCTAAAGCAGGATGGCGGCTGGGGGGAACCCGCTTTTTCGTCAGGCCGCCTCGCGCTTGAGCGGGCGCAGCAACATGGCGAGGAGATCGCTCTGGCTGACGAGCCCGGCCAGACGCTCCTGGTCGTCGACCACGATGACGGCGTGGTGGCGGCCATCGGTGAGGGCGGCGATGAGATCGACGGCCGGCTCGTTCGGGTGCGCGATCACGGCGGGGGACATCACATCGCGCACGCGCAGGCCCGGGTGCGTCAGTTCGCGCAGGCCGACCGTGCCGAGCAGCCTGTTCTCGCGGTCGACCACAGGCAGCGTCCGAACCGCATGGTCGAGCAGCAGACGGCGGGCGGTCTCGATATCGTCGTGCTGGTCGACCCGGACGAGGTCGCGCGACATGATGTCGGCGCAGCGCGGCAGGTCGTGCTTGCGGGCGAGCGCATGCAATTCGACGCGCCGCAGCAGCCGGTCGAGATCCTCCCGGTCGATGTCGAAGGTCTCGCCGACATCGCTCAGCGCCGCGTCGATATCGGCCTCATTGAAGCCGACGCGCTGCGCCGACGGCAGGTCCTTGGTGCCGTGGCTGTTCGTCGGGGCCTGCGCGCGATGCGGATAGCTGTGGCTGGAGAAGCGATGGAACGCGATGCCGAGCAGGGTCAGCACCAGCGCGTTGAGGCCGACGGGAACGAAGGCGAAGCCGAGCCCGTAGGTCGCGACGGCCGGCCCGCCCAGCGCGGCGGTGAGCGCGGCCGCCCCGCCCGGCGGATGCAGGCAGCGCAGCAGCGACATGGCCGCGATCGCGAATGCGACGGCGCAGCCGGCCGCGACCGCTGGCTCCGGCACATAGCGGCTGACGAGGAGCCCGATCAGGGCGGAGACGGTGTTGCCGCCGACAATCGACCATGGCTGCGCCAGAGGACTCGACGGAATCGCGAAGAGCAGCAGAGCGGAGGCGCCCATTGGCGCAACGAGCAACGGCAGATGCGGATCGTTGCCGAGCAGCAGGCTGCAGATCAGCCCGGTCGCGCCGACACAGACAAGCGCGCCAACGCAGGCGACCAGCCGGTCGCGCCAGGTCGCGCCGGCCAGGATCGGCACGAAGAAACGGAACCGGGAACGACGGCTCGCCGGGGAAGGAGGGGAAGCGGAATTCATAACGGCCGATTGGGCTGCTTAAATATCAGGCAGGTCCAATAGGCCGATCGGGATCGGCAGGGCAACGCCATTCAGCCGTCAAATCGGCGGTCATTCTGCAAAAGGCAGAAACGCCATTTCGAACCGCGCGATCGGAGAATTTCGATCTAGGGACCGTTCATGATCTCCGGAACCACGCAGGTCATCCCGGGCTTGACCCGGAATCCATGCCTGAGCGCTTCCGTAGAAGGTTCAGGCATGAATACCGGCTCTCCACTGCGCTTCGGCCGGGATGACCCGCATTTCCGAGGAGAGATGATTGCCCTTGACCGGTCGTCCGGCAGGGCAACCTGCTCGCTATCAATCGACGACGCGCACGGCGCCCTTGGCCGCGCTCGTCGTCGTCGCGGCATAGGCCTTCAGCGCTGTCGTGACCTTGCGCTTGCGCGGTGCGGCCGGCTTCCAGGCGTCCTTGCCCTTCGCCTCCATCGCGGCGCGGCGGCGGGCCAACTCCTCGTCTGAGACCTGCAATGAAATGCTGCGATTGGGGATGTCGATCGCGATGATGTCGCCGCTCTCGACGAGGCCGATCGCGCCGCCCTCGGCCGCTTCCGGCGAGACATGGCCGATCGAAAGACCGGAGGAACCGCCGGAGAAGCGTCCGTCGGTGATCAGTGCGCAGGCCTTTCCGAGGCCCTTCGATTTCAGGTAGCTCGTCGGATAGAGCATCTCCTGCATGCCCGGCCCACCGCGGGGGCCCTCATAGCGGATCAGCACGATATCGCCGGGCTTGACCTTGCGGTTGAGGATGCCGTCGACCGCGGCGTCCTGGCTTTCGAAGATCACGGCCGGGCCGGAGAACTTCAGGATCGAGGCATCGACGCCTGCCGTCTTCACGATGCAGCCGTCGAGCGCGATATTGCCGAACAGAACCGCGAGGCCGCCATCCTTGGAATAGGCATGCTCTGCGCTGCGGATCACGCCCTTCTCGCGGTCGGCGTCGAGCTCGGCGAAGCGCCGGTCCTGGCTGAAGGCCGTCTGGGTCGGCACGCCGCCGGGCGCGGCGCTATAGAAGGAGCGCACCGCCTCGCTCTCTGTCCGGGTGATGTCCCAGCGCGCCAGCGCGTCCGCCATCGTCGTGCTGTGCACGGTCGGCAGCGAGGTATCGATCAGCCCGGCGCGATCGAGCTCGCCGAGGATCGCCATGATGCCGCCGGCGCGGTGGACGTCCTCCATATGAACGTCGGCGACGGCCGGGGCGACCTTACACAGCACCGGCACGCGCCGCGAGAGCCGGTCGATATCGGCCATGGTGAAGTCGATCTCGGCCTCATGCGCCGCCGCCAGCAGGTGCAGCACGGTGTTGGTCGAGCCGCCCATGGCGATGTCGAGCGTCATCGCGTTCTCGAACGCCTTGAACGAGCCGACATTGCGCGGCAGCACGCTCTCGTCGTCCTGCTCGTAGTAGCGGCGGGCGAGATCGACGATCAGATGGCCCGCCTCGACGAAGAGGCGCTTGCGGTCGGCATGGGTGGCGAGCGTCGAGCCATTGCCGGGCAGCGCGAGGCCGAGCGCCTCGGTCAGGCAGTTCATCGAATTGGCGGTGAACATGCCCGAGCAGGAGCCGCAGGTCGGGCAGGCCGAGCGCTCGATCACGTCGACTTCGGCGTCGGTGTACTTGTCGTCGGCCGCTGCGATCATCGCATCGACGAGGTCGACCTTCTTCAGCACGCCCTCGGCAATGAACTTGCCGGCTTCCATCGGGCCGCCCGAGACGAAGACGGTCGGGATGTTCAGGCGCATCGAGGCCATCAGCATGCCGGGCGTGATCTTGTCGCAATTCGAGATGCAGACCATCGCGTCGGCGCAATGTGCGTTGACCATGTATTCGACGCTGTCGGCGATCAGCTCGCGCGAGGGCAGACTGTAGAGCATGCCGTCATGGCCCATGGCGATGCCGTCATCGACCGCGATCGTGTTGAACTCCTTGGCGACGCCGCCGGCCTTCTCGATCTCGCGCGCGACGAGCTGGCCGAGATCCTGGAGATGGACATGGCCGGGCACGAACTGGGTGAAGGAGTTCACCACCGCGATGATCGGCTTGCCGAAATCGCTGTCCTTCATGCCGGTGGCGCGCCACAGGCCGCGGGCGCCGGCCATGTTGCGGCCATGGGTGGAGGTGGCGGATCTCAGCCTGGGCATCTCATGCGTCTCCGTTCGGGCTCCTGATGTCCCGTTGCGCGGCAGGCTATCGCCCCCGCGCCCTGCGACAAAATTGAATTCTTCGATTTCCATGATCGGCGCCGCGCATGGCGGGCCTGACTTTACCTCCACCGTCATCCCGGGCGACCGGAGGGAGACCCGGGATCCATGCCGGAGCGTGTCCGGAAAGGTTCAGGCATGGGTCCCGGATCGGCGCGGCTTTGCCGCTTGTCCGGGATGACCTGCGTTTTCTAAAGGGAGGTTGGGGTTCCAAGAAACGGGCGGAGGACAAGCGCCATGCTGCGCAACATCGACGTCGATCTGCTGCGCAGCTTCGTCACGGTCGCGGAACTCAGGAGTTTTACCCGCGCCGCTGCCGCCTTGCTCCGCAGTCAGTCGACGGTCAGCACCCAGATCCGCCGGCTTGAAGAGCTGGCCGGCCAGACCCTGCTGCAGCGCTCGCCCCAAGAAGTTCTTCTCACGCGCGCGGGCGAACAGTTCCTAGGTTATGCCCGGCGTATCGTCGCGCTGCATGACGAGGCGCTCGACGTCATCAATGCGCAGAGCGTCAGCGGCCGTGTCCGGCTCGCGGTGATGGATGACTACGCCACCATCGTCCTGCCGGAGACCCTGGCGCGCTTTGCCCGCTCGCATCCGGAGGTCGAGCTGGAGGTCACGACCGGTTTCACGCGCGATCTCCTGAACAGCCTCGGCGAGGAGTTCGATCTCGTGCTCGCAACCCAGAAAGCGGGAGACGGGCGCGGCGAGATCCTGCGCAAGGAGCAGACCGCCTGGGCCTGTTCGGATCGTATCGCCTTCGCCATGGAGGAGCCTTTGCAGCTCGCGTTGCTGAAGGCGCCCAACATGTTTCGCGAATGGGCGCTCGAAGCGTTGAACGAAGTGGGGCTGCGCTGGCGTATCCTGTTCTCGTCTTCGAGCATCGGCGCTGTCGAGGCCATGGCGGCCTCCGGCGTGGCGCTCACCGTGGTCAAGGCAGGGACTGCGCGCCCCGGTCTTCAGTTGCTCGGCCCCGAGCTTGGGCTGCCCGCTCTGCCGGCCTCCGAGATCGCGCTGCACCTGGCGCCGGGGCGCGCTTCGGCTGCCGTCGCGGCGCTGAGCACCTTCCTGGCAGAAGCGTTGAGCGATGCCGCCGCTGTTCCCTGAGGCCGTGCCTTCTAGGGTTTTGTCCGTCGGCCCGGGACAGGGCGGAGCTGGCCCGCCAGCGAAAGGGCTCAAAAACAGGTCCGGCAGCAGCCTATCCGAAGCCCGGAACTTATACTTTCGTAGTAAGTATCTGAATTCATTGCAAAACTCATTTTTGTCGAACAACTTTCAAAAAGCGCGTTGACAGGAGAAAGGGGTCCCGCCTATAAACCGCCCATCGAGACGGCGCCGCCGCTGAGCGGCGCCTCTTCTGCGC
>NZ_JBMDKB010000036.1:0-31495 GCF_057809495.1 Allobosea sp. FG18 | reverse complement strand
TCGCGGCCCATGCAGCACCGTGAGAAATGTCCGGGCTTTTGGGGGCTACAACAGCCCTCTGATCACAACTCCGTATTTTGACAATCCCACCACCAGCCAGGGCTTCAATTGGAGGCCACATGAATCAGCAGACCCTGACCCGCGAAAGCGAAGAGTATCTTGAAGACCTAGCCGACGAGTTGAGCGTGCCACCGGGCCGCTATGAGCAGGCTGAAGGAAGATACAAGTCGCTTGGAGAGTGGCTCTCGCGCGATGCGTCGAGCGTCCGGATTTATGGACCGCACGTGTATGTCCAGGGCTCTTTTCGGCTAGGCACGACGATACGCCCAGCGAATGAAACCGAAGAATACGACATCGATTCTGTCTGCGAGTTCCGGAACCTTTCAAAGGGTTCCTTGACGCAACAGCGTCTGAAGGAGCTCCTTGGTGCTGAGATCGAGGGGTATCGAAGAGCACAGAACATGAGCCGCCCGCTGCGTGAGGGGCGCCGCTGCTGGGTTCTGCGATATGCCGATGGTGCTCAGTTCCATATGGACATCGTTCCAGCCGTTCCGAACGGGGAAAACGCTCGCGTTTTGCTGGAGGCTCGTGGACTCGACGCCCGCTGGGCCTCCACGGCAATCGCGATCACCGACAACGAGCATCCTACCTACACTTTTGTCTCTGACGAGTGGCCGCGGTCGAATCCGAAAGGATATGGCGAGTGGTTCAAAAGCAGAATGGCGGTCATTCTTGAGCGGCGGAAGCGTGCTATCGCGGAAAGTGCTCGTGCACGTGTAGAGGATATCCCGGACTACAAGGTCAGGACGCCTCTGCAAGCAGCCGTGATGATCCTGAAGCGCCATCGGGACCATAGCTTCGAAGGCCGCAAAGAGGTGCGGCCGATCTCGGTCATTATCACCACGCTGGCGGCGCACTCTTACAACGGCGAGGAAACCATAGGCCAGGCGCTAGCGGCGATCCTACAAGGGATGCATAGCCACATTCATATGCGCGGCGGCAAATATTGGATTCCTAATCCGACCGACGAGCTTGAGAATTTTGCTGATAAATGGGCGGACCACCCGGAGCGCGCGATCGCCTTCTTCAAATGGCTGGAAAAGGCCAAGGCTGAATTTGCCTTGGCAGCCCGTTCCAGCGACCGGAGGGTGATTACCGAGGAAATCAGCAAGGGCGTTGGCAATTCTCTTGCCGATCGCGCGGCGCGGCGCCGGCAGTCTTCGGGCAGCCCATCGCTTCTGAAAGCGGCATCCATAGCTCCGGCGACAGCCGGTCTATCGTTCCCAGATAAAAGTCGCGTGCCGACCGAACCGCAGGGATTTGGCAGCGAGCTATGATTTGGTGGCTCGACGATGTCGCGCGGGCACGGTCCGAGCGCGAGAATATAGCTGCGCTCGCCGAGCGTGTGAGTTGGCTCAGTGGCCTGCGTTGGCACCTGTCAGAAGGGGCGGCGCTCTCTGTTGATTTCGAGATCGAACACGCCGGTCAACACTATCCGCTTAAACTGACATATGCCGGGTTTCACCCGAACTCTCCGCCCAATGTCGTGCCCCGCGACGGGAGCCGCTTATCGAGTCATCAGTACGGCGCCGGCGGAAATCTCTGCTTAGAGTATCGCGCCGACAACTGGGAAACGTCCATCACCGGCGCGATGATGATCGAAAGCGCGCATCGGCTCATTGCCGGTGAACGCGAGGTCGATGCTCCTGAGTTGCCGTCGGCGCATTTTGTATCGCTTGGCCAAAGCCTCCGCGGAACCATCTTCCGGTTCTTGCTCACTCCTGGAACTGAGGAGAGCCTCAAGTCGCTGGATGCGGCTTTGTCCGCCGATATTGGTATTGCGGAAAAGCTCCATGCCGGCACGTTTGCCATAACTGTCACAGAGATTGCGGGCGCCGAATGCCATCGCGCTTGGCCCGCGGGCAACCGAGAGGTGAACAAGCGCGGGACGGCGATTCGGCTCCCTGATGGGATGGCTTTGCCTGCCGCAGAACAGGATGCGATCGCCCAACTGATGCGCGACCTGGGCTTGTCGGACAATGTCGAACAGGTCCTCGCTACCTCGGGCGAACTCGATCTGGTTGTCGTCGCGGGGAACGAAATTGCGCATTTCTACGCGTATGACGGAAGCGAACGACGGCTCTTCGGACGTTCTAAGACCATGAAGGTTAGTTCCTCAAAGCGGCTGCCTGAATCGTACGTGGGGCTTGCGGCGAAGAAGGTCGGGATCGTCGGCTGCGGATCGTTGGGATCCAAAGTGGGTGCCATGCTTACCAGGGCTGGTGTTCGAGAGTTCCTGCTGATCGATGACGACGTCCTGTTGTTTGACAACACGGTGCGAAACGAACTCGGCATCACAGCTGTAGGGGTTCATAAGGTCGATGCTCTCCGAGCTCGGATTATCGAGATCGCCGGTACAACCGAGGTCACCATTCGACGGGTAGCGTTGGGCGGTCAGGAGAGTGCCGATTCAACCGAATCGGTAATGTCGGCCTTGGGGACTTGCGACGTCATCGTCGACGCGACGGCCGACGCTCACTGCTTTAATTTCTGCTCCGCTGTCGCCAAGAACAGCCTGACGCCATTGGTCTGGGGGAAGGTTTATGGCGGCGGTATCGGCGGCCTGGTCGTGCGCGTCAGGCCAGGTTACGAACCGGAACCTCAACTCGCACGCAATCAAATTAGCGCATGGTGTGACGCTCAAGGAGTACCAGCACCAGTGGATGCTTCTGCGGAGCGCTACGCGACAATCGATGATGGTGGAGCGCCACTTGTCGCTGATGATGCTGAAGTCGCCATCATAGCAGGCCACATTGCTCGCTTCGTCACCGATGTGTTGACCCGTCCGGATGACAGCGCCTTTTCTGTGCCCGCCTACGCGATCGGCCTTCGCAAAGGCTGGATCTTCACGGAGCCCTTCGACACTCGGCCGATACGGCTGGTCGGCGTAGCTCCGTGGAAGGTTGAGCAGGATGCAGCAACGGCAGAAGAAAGTCTTGAAATGATACGAGAGCTCTTTCCGCAGGCGTTCAATGGCGACAATCAGCCTGCCGCGTGATCAACGAGCCCGATTTCGACGATGCCTGCGGCGTGCTGGAAATCGAGAGATTGGCGGGATCTTGATGGGCGAACAGATTGAAGCGGATCACTTCCGTATCGTCGACTTTTCCATCGACGAGACGAGTGGAACACCTGCGCATTTCGTCCGTAGCCCTGCGCATCATGTCGAGGCGCTCCAACGGTTTTACCAGCAGACGGGATCGGACTTTGCGCGGTTCAACTATCTGGGGGAATGGCATTCCCACCCGAGCTTTCCCGTTCTCCCAAGCCGAGAAGATCGTGTGTCTATGCAGCGCTTGGTTGAGGGCGAGCGAGATATCGATTTCTCAGCCCTGCTGATTGTTCGGTTGCGATACCTATTCGTCCTCGAAGCCGGCGCATACATGTTTGCAAGAGGCGCCGAGCCTCGCGACGTCGCGCTGACGGCGTAGGGGCGAGCAGTTTTCTGGCCGCTTCACCGGCTCCGCAGCGCGTTTCGCAGTCGTGCGACGACGCTCTCCTATTTGGCGACGAGGCAGTTCAACGCTTTAAGAGAACCCCGGCCCGTTCGAGTGTAGCTAGCACCGACCGACTGTTTCCAGCAATCGCGTCGGGTTCTGCAGAAGCCAGGAAGCAGGCGTGAAGTGGCTGTACAGGGGCGTCGGCTCCGGGAAGGACGTTGAAGTATGCCCCCGCAATCTTGACCTATTGCTCGGTGTTCCCGTCGGCCGCTTTGACTCGAAGAGACGGCGATCCCAGATTCTGAGAAAGGATCGTTCTTTAAATCAAACAAATGTTCTTCTAAAATGCGCTGAAAATGCGAAAGACGTTCCTTTCCTGGTTCGTTTCAGGGACTAATGCCTCGGTCTTTGAGAGGACGCGAATTCGAAACGCGTCGGCCAGGGGCGGAGGCGTTACGCCCGATATCGATCGTGCGCCGTAAGCCGCGACGTGAGCGGCTCTGCATCTTCCCAGCAGTAAATGTCGGTCCGAAGATATCGGAGCTCCTGGTCCCAGAGCTCTTCATTGATCTCGATCCACCACGCTCGGGGCCGACCGTCGCTTCCGTCAGACCAGCGATATCCTCGGCCTTTGAGGTGGTCCTTCATGTCGAAGGGCGCGTTCTCGGCATAAATCCGGACACGGCTCTGCTGGCTGGACTGCAGGAGGGCAAAGAATGGCCGATCGCCATGATCTCCTACCGGCCTCGCCAGTACCTCCAACAGCGCGTGACAATCGTCCGTCGCTCGGTGCCCCTCATGAAACAAGCCCGATTGGCCGACGAGGTAGCCGAGCTTGTTCCCTTCGAAGCCGAAATCCGCCCACGGGATTTCTCTGACGGAACACGCCCAGGCCTTGGACGCGAAGGTCACCGATAGCTTCTCACAGAACGGTCGATCGAACGCGGCGTTGTGCGCAATGATCAGGTCTGCCGGCTCAACCAGCGCATCGAGCGCTGCGATATCGATATCGAGCCCGGCAACCATCTCGTCGGTTATGCCCGTCAGCCGCGTGATTTCCGCCGGGATAGGCTCCGATGGCTGACGCAGGCCGCTGTAGACGCCCACGACATCGCCAATCACGCCCTCATCATCGTAGGTGAAAGCGACTGCCCCGATTTCAATGATCTCGTCCTTGGAGTGGCTCAGACCAGTCGTCTCAGTGTCGATCAGAATCGCGAGATTTGGGAACGCGCTCTCTACCCGCGGAACGATGGGCCGCGGCACAAGTTTCCGGAGGATCCGAAAGCGGCCGCTCAGCTCCAAGCGTTGAGCTGCTTCCTCATCGTCCCAACCGGCCACTGCAGGTGCCGCAGCCGGACGCTTCCTCGGTGCCGGCCTTGGCGCCTCCCGGTAACCCGGCGCGTCGTCGAACAGGTCGATTTGAGCGGAGCTGGTCTTCATGTCGAAGTTGTGTATGCCCTGCAGGGTCGGCGCGCCATAACGATAAACGGCGACATCTACTTCATCGGCAGGGAGCGCGCGGTAAGCTTGTTTCCGTCGGGATCGCGAAGGTAGGCAACGAAGGCTCCGTTTGGGCGCTCGCTAGGTGGGCTCTCGATCGCCGTACCGCCATGCATGGTGCCGGCTTTATGCCAGGCGAGGACATGGTCACGGCTCTCAGCGGCGATGCCGATGGTTCCACCATTGGCCACCGTTGCCGGATTGCCATCGATCGGTTTCGTGATCATCAGCCGACCACCCTCGTGGGAATAGATAAGGCGCCCACGGGCGTCCGCCTCGCCGGGCGCGCCTCCCAGCGCCGCAAATGTGGCGTCGCAGAAGGTACGTGACCGTTCGAGATCGTTGCTACCGATCATGACGTGAGTGAACATGCTTGTCTCCGAAGGGCCCTGTGCAACCAACATTGGCGGCGCTTGGAGCCGACGCAGGGCGTGATTCTATCCCAAGTCGAGATTACGCGAATTTCCTTCGCCAGACGCTAGCCGAAGGGGAACGGAGCTGCAGGCACGCGGGGAGGGCGTTCCTCCCCGCAATTTGCTTTCCACGGCTTGCGGCGGCCGCGCACGCAATAGGAAAAGCCCGCCGCTGAGGAAAGCGGCGGGCCTCTGACTTGCGTCAGGACTTGGCGGTTCCGGCGATCGCCGGGAAACTGGCTTTGCTCTCCTGTCGGACTGCGGCCGGTACATCCGCGGGACGCATCCAACCGGAGAGCAGGCAGGTGCCGCATGGCACCGCGCGGATAACGAGATAAGCGCAGCTTTGGTTCCCGCAAGCCGTTAGGTCGCGATCAATTGTCTTAGGAGGAACGGCAGCGGGCCTGGGAGCGTTCAATCTGCGCGCAGACAGTTGATGGAGTCACCCATGGCAGACGCTCGCAGCCCGGCAGTCGAGAGCCTCCGTAAGGAGCAGAAGTCTCAAGCGAAGCAGGAGTGGGAGCTGACGCCCGATCAGAAGCTTGAAAGGGCGCTGAAGGACACGTTTCCGGCGAGCGATCCTGTGGCTGAACAGGTGCCGATTACACCGGGCGCCGCGGAGGAGAAGAAATGATCCGGGCAGCGTTCTTCAGTTTGGCCGGCGCCTGGATTGCCGGAAAAGTGGACAGGGGCGAAATCCCCGAGCGGCTTGCGGTCCCGCTGACGATGTTGGCGACGCGGCTTCCAACGCCGCTGATCCTGGCTGGAGCACTAGGCTACGGCTGGTATCGCATGAGCCAGGAGGCGCGGGCGATGAGGGCGCGGGATGTGACGCCGGAACGCCGCGCACGCCCAGCAGCTCGACCTGCAAAGTCTCCGCGGAGCCGAGTGCGAAAGGGTACGAAACGAGCGCAGAAACCCGCTGGTGAGGCCGCAGATGTTTAAGCTGTTCATGGAGATGTCCATGTTGGCGTTCGAGGCACAGCAGGCCATCTGGCTCAGGAGCATGAAGATCGCCGCCGGCGGCCGTGCTGCGAAGCGCGAGACCAACCTGATGGTGAAGGAGAAGGTCACGGCGGCCCAGACCGCCGTGTTGAAGGCGGCCACCGGGACGGGACCTGTTGGTATTGCTCGCGGCTATCGGCGCAAGGTGCGAGCGAACGTCCGCCGCTTGTCGAAATAGGCTTCCGAGGTGAACTGGGTCGCCGTTGCCGGTACGCTCGCGGCGTTGTGCTCCACGATTAGCTTCGTTCCCCAGGCCTGGCGGATCGTGAAGACGCGGGACACGGGAGCGATTTCCCCCGTGACCTACAGCTTCACGGTGACGGGGTTCGCTCTCTGGACGGCCTACGGCGTAGGGTTGGGGGAGTGGCCGCTGATCGTCACCAACAGCATATGCTTCGTGTTGTCGGCCTTCATCCTCATGATGACGCTGTTGCCCCGGCCGAGAAAAGACGCCGTGGCCGACACGATCGATCCCAGGTCTTGAGTGCCCAGAATCCGCGATTGGGCTGTGGTGCGCGACTCGTGGGTATCCGGTAGCGGGTGTCGTTACCTGCTACCTGTTACCATGGCGGGCGGCCTTCGATGTGATCGCGCTCGGTCGTCTCTTTGCAGCGGGCGTCAGGCGCAGCGGCATTCCGCGTGCCAGCTAATCCACTCGGGACCGCTGTGCCGGAACGCGGTCAGAGGGGGACCTTGCCGCGCGCATCCTGTTCTCGCGTGAGTTGCCTTGGCTCCGACTCATGGGGGACTGGTCATCCGAGATCGGTTTGCCTCTTCTACGGCGGCGGGGGAACGACGCCGCGTGGAGACAAGTGATGCCGACTGGAACTGTGAAGTGGTTCAATGAGACCAAGGGGTACGGGTTTATCCAGCCCGACGATGGAGGGCAGGACGTGTTCGTGCACATCAGCGCCGTTGGGCGTGCGGGGCTGCAGACGCTGATGGAGGGGCAGAAGATTTCATACGAGCTCGTGGCGGATCGTAGGTCCGGGAAGAGCTCGGCGGACAACCTCCGGGTTTCCTGACCGGGTGTGCGCGTCAGAAGAGCAGCCCGCGAGGCTGCTCTTTTGCTATGCGACCGCCTGCGTTGGCTTGAGGTGAAGGGGAGGCGGAGGTTCTGGACCAGCGATGATTTAGAAGCCGATTATCGACATTCCTGTGGTGGGAATTGTTATGATGGCATCGGGTGAACAGCCTGACGGGAACGTCATCATCGGACTGGAAACCGCTTGGAAAGCGGATGTTCGCCTGTCGCTGAACCCTCAGACACTTCGCCGATCTGGAGGCGCTTTTGGCGCGGTTGAGCGCAGAGCAGGCCAAGCATCGGCCCATCCATTGACGGCGATGGCTCCAACCTACGCCTGAACGCTTCCGTTCAGCGCCACAGCCAGGCTGGGATGATCACTCCGACAGCCATCGCTGCGACGATCAGCGTTCTCATCCAGACGGCTCGCAGTCGAGACGAAAAAAGCCAAGTGCTCTGCATCAGAACCCACACCACTGCACGAGATTGAGGTATCAAACCTGAAAAAGTTGCTGTGGGTCAACTCCGCTTCTTTGGGTTTTGGGGGGGGTGCGCGCCTTGAATCGTTGATTCAACCCTCTTAACTGGGCTCCTGAAGCTAAGTCCGTTTCGTTGATAGCGGCCCGCTATTTTCAGGAGATCTCAATGGCCGAAGAACAGCATGACCTGATTGCTCTGGTAGCCGATATCGTCTCGGCCTACGTGTCGAACAACAGTGTCCCTGCGGGCGAACTCCCAGCGCTGATCGCTACGACCCACGCTGCGATCACCGGTCTTGGTTCGGAGCCGGCGGCGCCCGTCGAGGAAAAGCCGACGCCGGCGATTTCGATCAAGAAGTCCATTACGCCGGAGTTCCTGATCTGCCTCGAGGACGGCAAGAAGTTCAAGTCGCTGAAGCGCCACCTGCGCACCGCCTACGACATGTCGCCCGAGGACTATCGGGCTCGTTGGGGCCTGCCGCCTGACTATCCGATGGTTGCACCTGCATATGCTGAGGCTCGCTCGACACTGGCCAAGAAGATGGGCTTGGGACAGCAGCGGCGGAAAACCCCTGCGCGCGGCAAGACAGCCAAAGCCAGCTGACACCAGAGAGGACGATTTTTATGACCAAGAACGAACTGATCGCCGCGATCGCCGAAGACGCCGGCAAGTCCAAGGCCGACGTGTCGGCTGTCCTGGCTTCGCTTGCGGGCGTTGTTTCGAAGACGCTGAAGTCCGGTGGCGACGTGACGCTCGGCGGCGTCGGCAAGCTTTCCTCGGCGAAGCGCGATGCCCGTCAGGCTCGCAATCCCTCCACCGGCGCCATGATCGACGTCCCCGCAAAGACGGTCGTGAAGTTCAAGGTCGCCAAGGACCTTGCAGACGCTGTGGCGTGAGAAGATCAGCTTGATCTCGGGGCGGCCCGAACTGCGACGGCCGCCCTTCTGCCCATTGCGAGTAACCCGGGTGAAGCGCTAGTCGGGCGCATCAGCAAGTTACGAAGCCATGCCGTTTTCGTCATTTACAGATCCGGTGGATGTCGCTCGCGCCCAGGCGGCGCTAGACGCCGTCTGGGAGCAAGTTCGCGACTCCGTTCCCGAAAAGGATTGGGAGCAGCAGCGGACGCGACTCGCCTATATCATCGCGAGCTTCGCGCTGATCGCTGTCGATGAAGAAGATCTGATCTCTCGGGGGCTTAAGCAATTCCGACAGGCTCGGTAGAGTGGAGCGATCTGCGGGTCGCCTAAGCGCTTCCGCTCGCGGAGCGGTTTTCACCCTCAAGCTCCGAGCTGTTTTTCATCGCGCCGTCGCCTCAGGAAAGAGCATCTCCTTTTTCCAGTCCGCAGGCGGGTTCTTCAGCCGGCCGACCTTGCCCATGAAGTCAGTGAAAGAGCCAAGATTGAGCACGTCGGTGGTGATGCGCGTGGTCTTATCGGTAAGAATTGCGACGAGCTCTTCCTTGGAGGACCGATCCTTGGTGAGGCGCAGATAGGCTTCCGCCGCCGCACCCTTGTCATTACTCACCATTTCCGTCGCCTCCTTCAGCGCTGCGAGGAAGGCACCGTAGAGCTTCGGATTGTCGTTGCGGAACTTCGCTGTGGTGGCAATGACGTTGAACGAGATCGGGCCGCCGAGGATGTCGTCGGAATTGAGGATCGCCCGGATATTGGGGTCCTTGAGCTGAATATTCGCGTAGGGAGGCGACGAGAAATTGGCGACGATTTCGGACTTGCCGCCGAGCATCATCGCCGTCGCGTCCGGGTGCGAAAGCGAGACGGTCAGCCCGTCGAGCTTTTCGTATTCTTTGTCACCCCATTCCTTGGCGGCGGCAATTTGAAGTGCCGTAGCCTGCCCGGAAACTTTAACTCCCGGGACAGCGATGCGCTGATCGGGCTTGAAATCGCGGATCGACTTGATCGCCGGATCGCGCACATTGAGGGTCCAGGCCATTGCATTGATCCCGGTGGCGACGCGGACATCGACATTGTTGCGTGTGCGCGACCAGATCGTGATGATGCCGGTCGGACCGAGGCTGGCGAAATCCAGGCTGCCCGAGATCAAGGCGTCGTTCATCACGTCGCTGGAGCGGAAGGTCGACCAGTCGACCGTGACGTCCGGGAGACCGGCCGCCTTTGCGTGCTTCTCAATCAGCTTCTGGTCTTCCATCAGCATTAACTGGATGTAGCCGAGCCCGTATTGCTTGGCGACGCGGAGCGTCTTGGCTTCCGCCAACGCCGCGCTTGCGGTCCCCAAGAGGGCCAGGGCCGCGGTGGCGGCCATGAGCAGTCGCTTCATCTTTGTCTCCTGTTCTTGGCCCCGGCTGTACCGTGCCGGCGGCGCGCTTCATCCCATGCGATGCGAGGCGTTCTTCGCCTTCTGTCTTTGGTGGCGACCTCACGGCTCGGCCAGGAGGTCGAGCACCGTGACCTCCTTCTCTGCGACCATGGATTTGGTCGAGACGTCGAAATGCTTGAAATGCGGGCTGGCGCAGTGCGCGTCGAAGGCTGCCCGGTCGGAATAGATTTCGTAGAGTAGGACCATGTCCTTTGCGCCATCCGGCTGCAGAACGTCGAAACGCTCACAGCCGGGCTCGTCGCGGCGCGAAGCTTCAGCGTTTTCGATCATCAGCGGGAGGAAAGCGGACATCCGGCCATCGGTGATGCGGAAACGGACGAGAATCGTGAACTTGGCCATGCATGTCCTTGTTGCGTGAGGCGTGACGCTCAGACGTCGGACGCCTTCCAGTAAAAGTCGCCGACCTCGGCGAGATGAGCGCGCATCGCGTCCTCCGCGGCTTGCGGGTCACGGGCGGCGACGGCGCGGTAGATGCGCTCATGCGCTGCGCAGGCGGCCTGCGCAGCGCCGCGCGCCTTGAGCGAGGTAGTGCGCTGTTCGGTCAGCCATTCGGTGAGGCCTGTATGCAGCGCGGTGAAAATCGGGTTCCGGGTGATCTCAGCCAGCACGAAATGGAAGGCCACATCGGTACGTTCGAAGCCGCGCGGTTGCTCCAGGGCCGCCTTGTTCGCGGCCAGGGCATCCGCCAGCCGCACGATATCCTCTGGCGTCGCGGTCTCCGCGGCGAGGCGGGCCACGCCGACCTCGAACATCGTGCGAGCTTGCTGGAAATGATGAGCGCCGTCAGGGCGTGCCAAAAGATAGCGCGCGACACCTGAGAGTTCTTCGACCATTGTGCCGGCGCTGGGTTGGGAGACACGAGCTCGCTCGCCACTGCTGATTGCGATCAGACCCATGCGCTGCAGCGCGAACAGCGCTTCTCGGATGGCTGTGCGGCCGACGCCATAGGCCTCCATGAGTTCGCGCTCGGCCGGCAGCTGATCGCCTGGCGCGTAATGTCCGTCGGCGATCGCGGCTTCCAGTCGCTCGACGATTTCCTCGTAGAGCTTGCGGCGCCGGATCGGCCGCTGGTGGGGAATGATTGCGCCGGAAACCATGTTGCTTTCCTTGACGGGAGTGGTCGGCCGTACTTGCCCGACTTCAGCTTCCGGGCAAGGCGTGGACGTTATCGAAGAACAGCTCTTTCCAATCCTTCGGAGCCTTCTTCAAGCGGCCGGTTTCAGCCATGAAGCTCGCCATCTTCAAGGTCTGATGAGGCGTGACCGTCATCTCGACCTCGGGGGCGGCGATCATCGCGTAGATCTCTTCCACGCCCTCCTTGGTGCCAGTCATGCGCTGGTAAGTGGCCGCGGCGGCGCGCTTGTCCTTGTTGATCTGCTCGACCGCCTCCTGGAGACCCAGGACGAAAGCCTGGTAGGCCTTCGGATTGCCCTCGCGAAAGCGCTTGGTCGTATAGACGGCGGTATTCGTGGCTGGGCCGCCCAGCACATCGTAGCTGCTCAGCACCTTATGAACGCGCTGGTCACGCTTCTGCTGGTGTTGGAAGGGTAAAGCGGAGAAATGCGCCGAGATCACACCGGAGCCCGAGAGCAGAGTCGAGGTTGCCTCCGGGTGGGGCAGGGAGACGGTGAGCGGATCCAGCTTGGCGTACTCTTTCGCGCCGAACTCCTTGGCCGCCGCCATTTGCAGCAGCAGCGCCTGGTTGGAGACTTTCACCGTGGTCACGGCGATCCGGTCCTGATCGGTGAAATCCCTGATGGATTTGACCTTTGGATTGGTGGTCAGCAGCTCCATCGGCATGTTGACGATGGCACCGGCTCCCCTCACCTCCATCGCCGTACCCTGGGTACGCGACCATAGTGTCAGGAGGGACGGTACACCGCCGCTACCGAAGTCGAGCCCACCCGAAACCAGCCCTTCCGTGATTGCGCCGGGGTTGCCGAGCTTCACCCAGGTCACTTTTAGATTCGGCAGCCCGAGCGCCTGGGCGTGCTTCTCGACGAGCTTCCCATCTTCCATGATCATCAGCGGCAGGCTGCTGAGTCCGTATTGCTGAGCCGCCTTGATTTCGTCGACCTCCGCGCGCACCGGCCCGCTCGTGAGCGAAACCAGCGCGGCCATGGCCGCAAAGCCGAGAATCCGTTTCACCATTCCTCTCCCTATTTCTCTGCGTCGCCCGCTGATCGGGCTTGATCAGTGCTGCATGCCCCAGCGCTGAACGGTGCGCTTCTCAATGGCGCGGAAGATCACCGACTCCACGAACAAGCCGATCAGGATGAC
Organism: Allobosea sp. FG18; assembly: GCF_057809495.1. Classification (NCBI taxonomy): domain Bacteria; kingdom Pseudomonadati; phylum Pseudomonadota; class Alphaproteobacteria; order Hyphomicrobiales; family Alloboseaceae; genus Allobosea; species Allobosea sp. FG18. The sequence goes on along the minus strand of NZ_JBMDKB010000036.1, from coordinate 18,935 downwards.
GGCCAGCAGACCCGAGAAAACTCGCGCGGTATCGAGTTCGGAGCGCGCCTCGAAGATGTACCAACCAAGGCCGCCCGAGCGGGACGACACGCCAAAGACGAGCTCTGCGGCGATCAGGGTACGCCAGGCGAAGGCCCAGCCGATCTTGAGACCGGCAAGGATCGCCGGAAAACCGGCGGGGATCAGGATGTAGAGCACGTAGCGCAGGCCTTTGAGGCCATAGTTGCGCCCGCTCATGCGCAGCACCTCCGGGACGGCGCGGAAGCCGGTCAGCGTGTTCAGCGAGACTGCCCACAGCACGGAGTGCACGATCACGAAGATGAGCGAGCCGATACCCAGACCGAACCAGATCAGCGCCAGCGGCAGGAGCGCGATCGCAGGCAGCGGGTTGAACATCGCGGTGAGCGTGTTCAGTACGTCAGTGCCGAAGCGCGTCGAGACGGCGACGGTGGTGAGTACGGCCGCCAGGATGAGCCCCGTGCCGTAGCCGTAGATCAGCGAACGCATCGAGGTCGAGACGCGGTCGATCAGGACGCCACTGGAGAGATCACCGATGAAGGTGGTGACGGTCTCGCCGAACGAGGGGAACAGCAGCGGATTGCCGAGCCAGCGCGCGTAGAGCTCCCAGACCACGGCCAGCGCGATCAGGATCCCGACTTTGCGCACGCCGTCATTGTTAAGGATGCGCTCCGTGGCAGAGAGCGGTCGCGCAACCTCGCCGATGCCGCTAGCGTCAGCGGGCTCGATCTCGAATTCGGGGCGGTGTGCAAGCGGCGCGCTTTCATTGCGTCCCAAGGCGGCCATGCTCATGAGTGGGTCTCCTCGTCCTGCTGAACGGGCCGGCCGAGTTCGTGCTCGAACAAGAGACCGTGGATCTTCTCGGAGAGCGCGCCGAAGGCGGGCGTTCCCATCGCGCCGAATCCCAGTTGCGAGGCGTCGAGCTCGGCTCGCACACGGCCAGGATGCGGTGACAGTACGAGAATGCGGGAGCCGACGACGATCGCCTCCTCGATCGAGTGCGTCACGAACATCAGCGTGAAGCGCACCTGCTCCCAGAGTTGCAGCAGCTCCTCCTGCATCTTCCGGCGGGTCAGAGCGTCGAGTGCGGCGAAGGGCTCGTCCATGAGCAGGATGTCCGGCTCCATCGCCATCGCGCGGGCGATCGCAACGCGCATCTTCATGCCCCCCGAGAGCATATGCGGATAGACATCGCGGAACTTGGTGAGCTTGACCTTGTCGATAACCGACAAGGCACGCTCCATCGCGTCCTTGCTCTTGAATCGACCCGAGACGCGCATCGGAAAGAGCACGTTCTCAAGCACCGTCTTCCACGGCATGAGCTGCTCAAATTCCTGGAAAACCATCATGCGGTCTGGGCCCGGCCCGACGACCTCGCGGCCACGCAAGCGGATGTGACCTTCCTCCGGCGTCATGAAACCGCCGACTGCCTTAAGCATCGTCGATTTGCCGCAGCCGGATGGGCCGAGGATGACGTAGCGATCCTGCTCATGGACAGCGCAATCGATCCGATAGGTCGCCGTCACGAGATGCTGCGGCGTCTTGTACTGGAGCGTTAGTCCCTCGACCTCTAGCAGCTTGGGCATCACGACGCCCGCTGGGGCGACTGACGCTCCGCCGACTGAGTCGGGAGCACGGGCGTGAAGCGGTCGTGGGTGTGCGATGGCTGACAATGTCACGCCCTTCTCCCTGAATTGTTCCTCGGTTGCCGCATGCTCGCGAGGCGGCTGCGGCTCATTTGTTGGTCTACGTGTAGACCTGTCATACCAGATGTGTCAAACCCCGGGGCAAGGCATCCGGCTGGAGATGCCGTCGATGCGGGATAGGGACACCATGGATAGCGAGAAGACCGTGACCGTGACCGAGGCGGCACTGAAGGACTTTTGTCGGGCGATGTTTACCCAGGTCGGCGTTCCCGAGAATGAGGCCGTCCTGATCGTCGATAACCTCGTCGAGGCCGATCTGCGCAATGTCGCCTCGCACGGCGTCGTCCGCCTACCGATCTATGTTCAGCGCATTGAGGATGGTGGTTCGAACCCGGCACCACAGCCGAAGATCATTCGCCAGACGCGGACCACCGCTGTGCTCGACGGCGACAACGGCATGGGCCAGATCGTCGGGATCCGAGCCATGGAAATCGCGATCGAAAAGGCGAGCGATGGAGACTGTGCCTTCGTGGCCGTGCGCAACAGCAACCATTATGGAGCCGCGTCGCACTATGCCGAGATGGCAGCGAAAGCCGACATGATCGGGCTGAGCTTCACCATCGGCGGCATCAACCACATGACGCCCTGGGGCGGCGCCGAGGCCATCCTCGGTAACAATCCCTTCGCCTTTGCCTTCCCCACTCGGGACGGTTTCCCGGTCGTGCTCGACATGGCCTGCAGCGTCGCAGCGCGAGGAAAGATCATCGTGGCGGCCAAGGACGGCACACCGATCCCGGCCGATTGGGCAAGTGGACCGAACGGAGCGCCGACCACCGATCCCGTCGAGGCGCTGAAGGGCTTCGTGCTGCCGGTTGGCGGGCCGAAGGGTTATGCACTGACGCTTGGCATCGGCCTGCTCAGCACAATGCTTTCGGGGGCCTATTTCGGCTCCGAGGTGACGCACATGTACGAGCAGACCACGACGCCGCAGAATGTGGGGCATCTCTTCGGCGTGCTACCAGTCGCAGCCTTCGAGGACCTTGACCACTACTACGCCCGCATGTCGAAGGCGCTGAAGGATATTCAGGGGACGAAGAGGGCTCCCGGCATCGAGCGCATCTACTTGCCGGGCGAGCGGGAGTATCTCGCTTTGGTCGAACGCCGGCGAAATGGCATCCCGCTCAATGCCGCCGTGTTCGATGAGCTCAACGAGGTCGGCGCCAAATTCGGCCTGTCCTTGGCTAAGGCAGCCTGAGCGATCCATCGGATTTCGTAAGGGGACTTGCCAAGCCTGCTCCATGCTCCTACTAACGCATCGGTTAACGTATACGTTGTTGGATGCGCATGGATTTGAACCAGCCCCATACCGCTGCGACCGGCCGGGCTCCGCGCTCGACCGACACGGTCTATGCCCGGCTGAAGCAGCAGATCCTCGACAACCGCTATCCTCCTGGCGCTCAGATCCTCGAAGGCGAGATCGCGGCCGAACTCAATGCCTCGCGCACGCCGGTCCGCGAGGCGTTCGTGCGACTGCAGCAGGAAGGACTGCTCGAAATCGTGCCGCGTCATGGCGTACGTATCTCGGCGCTCTCGCCCAACGACATGCGCGAGATCTATGAGGTGCTCATGTCGCTGGAGCCGACGGCGGTCGAGCTGCTCGCGGCCCGGCAGCCGGATCGGGCGGAGCTCGAAAGCCTGATCGCCTCATGCGACGCCATGGAGGCGGCGCTCGCGGGCGAGCCAGATCTGCAGGCCTGGGCGGAAGCCGACGAGGCGTTCCATCTCAATCTCGCCCGGCTCTGCGGCAACAGGCGGCTGGCGGCGATGATCATGCAGGTCTGGGATCAGGCGCATCGCGCCCGGATGTTCACGCTCTCACTGCGCCCATTGCCGGTGGAATCCACGTCCGAGCACCGCGCCGTGCTCGAAGCCATTCTCACGAGTGACGTTGATCGCGCCCGCGAAATCTACCACGCCCACCGCAAGCGCGGCGGCCGTGAGCTCACCACCATCATCGAACGACACGGAATCCAGAGGCTATGACGTCAAACTCCTTCCATCTCGCGATGATGCCTGGCGAAGGCATCGGCATCGAAGTCATGGAGGCGGCGGAGGCCGTGCTCGGCGCGGTCGAAAAGCGCTTCGATCTCTCCTTCCGGCAGGAGCATATTCCGGGCGGCGCGCATCACTACAAGGACACCGGCGCGATATTGCCCAAGGACGGCCTGAAGCGTGCCGGCCAAGCCGACGCCATCCTGTTCGGCGCCATGGGCTGGCCGGACATCCGCTTTCCCGACGGAACCGAGATCGCGCCACAGCTCGATATCCGGATGGAGTTCGGCCTCTATGCCGGCGTGCGCCCCATCCGCGCCATTCCGGGTACCCCGCCAGTTCTCGCTCATGAGAGCTGGAAGGATATCGACCTCGTGATCGTGCGCGAGTCCACCGAGGGCATGTTCGCCTCTCGTGGCAAAGGCGAGATCATCGACGACAAGGAAGCGCGCGATACCCAGGTGATCACCCGCAAGGTGACCGAGCAACTGACCGAATTCTGCTGCGGGCTGGCTCGCCGGCGGCGCGAGACGCGGGGCACCCCAGGGCGCGTGACGCTCGTCGACAAGGCGAATGTGTTCCGCTCCTTCGCCTTCATGCGAAAGGTCTTTTACGAGACTGCGGCAAAGCACCCAGATATTGATGCGCGCCATCACTACATCGATGCGATGGCGCTCGACCTCGTCCGTCGGCCTTGGGACTTCGACGTTCTGCCGACGGAGAACCTGTTCGGCGATATCCTGTCGGATCTGGGAGCAGGACTGATCGGTGGCATGGGCTTCGCGCCCTCTGCAGATATTGGCGAGGTCAACGGCATGTTCCAGCCAAGCCATGGTACTGCCCCGGACATCGCCGGCAAGGGCATTGCCAATCCGACGGCTATGATCCTCTCCGCCGCAATGATGCTGGACTGGCTCGGCGAGCGCCACGACAGCACGGCAGCGCGGGACGCGGCACGTGCCATCGAGCTCAGCGTAGACCATGCCTTCGGCAAGTTGAACCTTCGCAGCTATGACATTGGCGGCCGTCACGGCACACGCGAGATCGGTGCGACCGTCGCCGAGTTGATCAGCACCGGAAAAGCCGACCCGCAATGACGCTGCGGGCCATCGCGGGCTGGGGCTGCTTCAGCCTGTTCCACTAGGAGGCCTAGAGCCGGAAGGTGTGAGTTCGGTCGGCGTCGCAGATTGCGACGCCGAGAAGCGCAACTCAGCGGCCGCGCTCTTCGATGATGCTGGGCGCCCTTACCCGGATCTTGCCGTGCCGCTGACGCGCGAACGGACTACGAGCATCGCTGTCGAGGCTGCTTTGGCCTCTCGGGCGTTGTCGCGCCACTTCTCGCAAATCGAGGCCATATCGGTCGATTATTGCTTCGGCTGCGTTTTCGCCTGTTCGAGGCTCGCACGCGCCAGCATGGCCTCAAGCTCGGCCAGCGCAGTCATTGGCAGAACGATCACGATGTCGGACTCAGCAGCAGTTTCGAATCGGAGTGCGGCATCGCCGCGCGCATCCGGGCTCACCACAAGGGTGGTGGGCTTAATAACCGGAACCTCGACAGCATGTTTCTCCGCCATAAGCTAAACTTACCAGAGCTGCCCTATCGCTCAAGCGCTACGCCTGCAGAGCTGTGGCCGCAAAATATGAGCCGCGGCCAGCAGCGGGGTGCTGGCGATCGTATCGGCAAGAAGCAAACGGAATGGACCATGCGCTCAGGGCCAGTGTCGGCGAGACGGAGGGCTTTGTGCAGGCAATCGCCGACGTGGTCGTTCTGACGAAGGAGGAGAGGAGCCCGGTCCTGGAGGCTCTGTGCGACGCGCCGCTGATCCCGGGCCGCCTAGGGCTTTATGGTCTCGAAGAGTACCTGTGGCGCCAGAAGCTCGCCCGCGAGGAACGCCAGCAGCAGGATCGTAGTCGAGCTACCAGCTGCGAGGGCCATCGGTCAGGTGCCTCGGGGCCCCGCTTCCCGGTGACGTAGCGAGGCATCGCCCCGGCATCCGGCCTCGCCCCTGCCGGCGCTGTGATATGACCGGGGTAGGGCCAAGTCGCGCCGCCTCGCTTCATCACCCTAGGTCTTGTTTGCTTGATGATTTGCATTATTTGTATTATACAGAAAATACAGATTTGGAGGTGGCTATGAAAGCGTTCACGTTTTCCGACCTGAGCCGGCGGTCTGGCGACGTACTGGATACAGCACTGGTCGAACCGGTTTCGCTTCAAAAAAGAGGTAAGACCAAGATCGTGATGCTGTCAGCTGAGCATTACGAGCAGCTGCAAAATCGAGCCCGGATCAATGCGCCACGGGCGTTTAGCCTTCGGACGGCTCCGGATGAGGATATCGAGAACCTGACGGCTGGATTCCAGCAAATCCTCGATGACGCAGAGCGCGGGTAACGCTGATGGAGCGCGGCGAGGTTTATCGCTTCAATTATCTGTGGAGTCATGAAGCCGAAAAGAACCGCGTCAGTGGCAGCAAGATCCGCCGCGTCTGTTTGGCGATGAAGGTCAACGAGTGGCTGTACCTGTTCCCGATCACGAGCTTGGAGCCTCAGCCCCAGGATGATGGGGAGGAGCGAATGTATCTTGAGATCCCGCCGATCGAGCGGCAGCGCGTTGGCTTGAACCAGGATCATCCGAGCTACCTGATCCTCGATGACTATAATCGAGTGCGCGAGGACGAGCTCTATGATTTCGAAAGCACGACACCAGAGGGGCAGTTCAGCGTGCTTTTCCTTCAGGAAATCGCACGCCGATTCCAGGTTGCGATCCAGGAAAAGCGCCCGATGCAAGGGCTCATCCGCAGGTAGACCAATCCATCTCCTCGGCGACGGAGGCCGCTCTGGGGTGGTTCGGAAGCGGGGTGATAGGGACGACGTGCCGCAAGGTGAGGTTCCCGGAGGTGGCGCTCTATGCCAGGTCGGACACTTATCTTGCGTTGGCAGCTGCCCTGATCGGCGGCTGTACGCGCGCAAAGACTTCGTCGTAAATCTCGATCTCTCCTGGCATCGCTAGAGTGGTCGCGAGTGCAAAAACGACCGCCTCATCGATAGGATTGCCCTGATCTGGCTCGCGCTGGACAATGATCGGGATCGTCATATCTGGGGTCACGGCAGGAGCGTTGGTGCCTTCCCAGCATCGGGAAACGATGGTTCCCCGATTGGTCTGATTTTCATCCGGCTGCCAGCCGTGTGTCGCCACCCCGAGCGCGCCGAGTCCGTCGGGCACGATTATCTTCAGGCGACATGTCCTATAGCTCCTCCGACCGGGCGCCACGGGCGTGAACCAGGCCAGCGTGGCTGACAGGCTTGTGCGGGCGCGCTTTCCCGCCGATGGTTATCGGGACGGGCAGCAGGATCGTGGCATTCTGATCGGGTCCCAGCCGGCCAGTGGCGAAGAAGGTGGCACGGTCGGCGGCGCAGGCCACCGCGTCAGTGCTATCGACGCATCCAAATCCCATGAAACTATGAGCAGCGTTTTTCGGCACCACTCCTGCCACTTGCCGTACAGCAGCTAGAATGGCGCCTGAATTTCGGCGGCCAGATAGGCTTGCAGGCGTAGGATTGCGTTCAGATCGCCGGCGGCGAGCAAGTCCAGGGGAGTTTGACCGAAGATGGCGTTTGGCCGGTTCATCCACCTGTAGCCGCGTCTCGGGTCGGTGAAGAGCGTGCGCAGCTGGACGTGAATGTGGAGCAAAAGCACAAACCGCAGCTTGAGGTCGTCGTTGAACCCAGCGGGTTCGGCGCGCTTCCAGGCTTCATAGGCCTGCGGGTCGAGGGCCAGGATGCGAGCGCCCATTTCGTCGTCGACCTTCCAGCGATCAAGGAGCTGGACGATCGCGCGGTTGAGCGCCGCGATCTCCTCGGGCGTCATACAAACAGCCTTCCGAGCTCTTCGCCCGTCAGTGCTCGCTTGCGTTCCAATGCGCCGGCGATGGCTTCGAGCTGGGGCATGTGGTCGGACAGGAGTTTGACGCAGCGCTCGTCGAGCTGGCGCAGCTCGGCTTCGATGAGGTCGCGGAACTGCGGATCACTGAGGGATCGCGCGGTATCGTGGGCGGGGGCGCGGTGAAGCAGGCTTGCTCCCAGACCGAACGATCCATGGATGCCGCAGGCGTAGGTGGTCGCGAGCGCGAGATCGACGTGGCAACCTGAGGAGCCGTCGCCAAGCATCAGGATCTCGGCGGCCCTGCCGGCGAGCATGATCACGATCTGATCCTCGAGGCGCTGTCGGGTGCCGATGGCGCCGACACCATCCGTCAGGATCCCGCCGCCCCTAGTGCCCATCGAGATCGTTGAGGCGTGATCGACCCGGCGCCCGAGTGCGAAAGCGGCAACCACGTGTCCGGCCTCATGGATTGCGATCCGGTGGAGTTCGTCTCCCTCGACGTCGTCCTTCAGGAATTGGGATGCGACGTCCTGGAAGGTGAGGGGGCGGTCGGCGCGGCGTGCCTCGGAGATCGCGGCCTTCGAGCGGAAAGCGACGTCCGCGCCGGTCGAGCCTTGGGCGATCTGAGCGAGGGAGACGAGCTCTGGCTCGGGGAGGCGTCCAGCCAGGTGGTGACGGAACACGCCGACGAGTTCATGGACGTCGGGCGGTTTGATCTCGAAGTGCAGTTCGAGGCGCCCTGACCGGGTCAAAGCGGCATCGAGATGACCAACCATATTGGTCGCGGCAACGACGATGACGCCATCGCGGGCGTCGTCGAGCAGCTTCAGCAAGTGCGTGACCAAGCTCGTCCAATAATCCCTGTGGCGGGCGTCCAGGGTGGCTCGATTGGGTATGGCGTCGATTTCGTCGATGAAGAGAACGCTGGGAGCCTGGTTCCGCGCGCTCCTGAACACCTGGTCCAGGCTCTTGATCACGCTGTTGAGGTAGCCATCGGTGCCGGCGAAGAGCTGTCCGAGTGATGTGGTGACGATCGGCACGCCGCATGTTCGTGCGAGTGCAGAGGCGAACAGCGTCTTACCGGTTCCGGGCGCGCCATGAAGGAGCGCGGCTGTGCTGAGCTCGGCCCAGGCGACGTCGCCGCGGCGATAGGCCTGGAGATCCTTGGCGAGGGTCAAGCCCCAGTCCTTGGCCGCTCCGTAGCCGGTGAGCTCTGAAAGAGACGGGCCGCCGAGATTGGCGAGCGGGGGGGTGCCGCCGCGGATCCCCTTATCGAGCATTTTCAAGCGGCCGACTGCTCGACCGGCATTTTCGTTAGGCCGCATTGCCGCGAACATTGCGCTGGCGTGGATTCGGGAGCCCAAATTCGGAGGGAGCTTGCCGACCCGCGCATTGCCGTAGAGGGCGCGAAGGGTGGCTACGAGCTGTGTGTTCGTCGGGAATGGGACGCGAATCCGATAGTCCGCCGATGCCAGGATCTCGGGCGAGAGCTGCGTCTCGATATCGGTCACGAGGGCAACCAGGGAGTGGCCGGCCTCGACGGAGGACCGCAGCAGATGGTTTTGGTCGTGCGACTTGCCCTGGGCGAGCTTCTCCTTCCGGGTGATGAATTCTGCCGGGCGGAACCAGCCCAGCGCGATCGGGCGGATGATCTCCAGCCAGTCCTCCGACGGTACTTCGATGATGGCGACGAGGCTGCGCTTGCGCTTCAGATCACGGGCCATCGCGCGCGGAATGGCGTCGGCGAGCATTCGCGTAGGCAGAAACAGGGTCGGGCGGATGCGATCCGGACCGTCATCGTCCTTGACAGGTAGATCGTCGAGCATGGGAACGGTGATGCTCATGTTCGTCTCGCTGGATTGAGGGGGGCAATGCGGCGTTCTCGCCGCATTGATGGCCGAGAGAGCGCCTTGGCTGTGCTGGGATGGTGCCGGTCAGGCGCGGATGACGTGGCGCAGCCTGCAGTCTCACTCGAAAGGTGAGGGACCGATTTTTGGTATCTTTATGGACTGGGGCTGGGGGGCTTTCACTGACGAGATCTGGTCGGCCTGATACCGTCCAGAGGGTTCTCGCCTGACGATGGTGTGCGAGTCGTGGGTAGCGGATATCGAGTAATGCTCTCCGTCACCTGCTACCAACCGGGCGCGCGCGTTGCAGGGCCGGGGAGAGTGAGAGGGGGTTGCAGCCAGGTGACGGAAGTGGCCGCGTTGCGAGGCTGGAGACGGACTTGGCTATTCAGGGAGAGGGGTTTGGAGGCGTCGAAATGTAGCACGCCGCTGGAGACGAGTTTGAGGGCGGCGTCGCAACTATCGAGGCTTAGCCCGCAGCGCCTCGCGCAGTCGAAGAGAGGAGCTTGGCCGGCTTCGGTCAGGAACTCGATGACGCGCTCCTGATCGCGTGGATCGACTTCTGCGTGAGAGCATTCCGCGATCTTCTGCGCGTTCGACCAATGAGGTTCCTGCAGGAGCGCATCGGTGGTGGTCCAGAAGAGCCAAGTGCTACGCTTCGCGAGGATACGATCCGCCTCGTCCCAAAGCGCCAGAAGCTTGTTCGAGAAGCTGCAGCCGGTCGGTGCGACCGCGACGACGAAAAGGCCGAGCTCGTGCCGCAGCAGATACGCAGCCCAACCATAAAATGCCCTGGCCTTGTTCCGAGACAGGATGGATTGGAAGTTGAAGCTTGCGAAGGAGAGGGTTCGAGGATCCGCTTCCATATGGACGATGAGCTCGAAGCTGCCTTCCCAGTGGTGGTCGAAGGACCCGGCAGCCTTTGTGGGGCGAAGCCTCATTCGAATGCTCCATTGTCCGCCGAGCGCGTGGCGTTGAACGGCGAGTCAAATCGTTCCAGCCGATAGAAGCGGGAGAGAGTTCGGGCCCATTTCCCTTCTGGATCCATGGCGAAGAGCTGCGAGGTCGTTATGATCTTGCTGCCGAGGCGCGGATGATTTTCTGCGTAACCGACCAGGCAGGGCAGGGGGATTGCGGAGAGGCGGAAGTCGCGAAGGACGATTGCACGATCAGTGTCGAGATTTGTTGGCCTGGTGCCGGCGGCGATATCCGAGAGATCGTCAACCAGGCGTTGGAGGACTGCAATTCTCTTCACGGCGACGGCGCGTGCATTCGGGTCTTCGAAGTTCATACGAGTTCTCCAGTTGCGGGGGCGGTCGGAAGGCGCGAACGCGGGCCGTGGCGCCTTGGGGCGGCCGCGGCAGCAGGAATGAACTCCACCAAAATGGTGCAATCCATGATCGGATGATGAATCGATGGAGGCGGAGCAAGGATTGAGCTCAACGCCTCATTAACCAACCTGCTTGCACTGTTTGTGGGAAGCGCTGATCGTACCGGTTTAGGACTGGCTGGCCGATTCACGCTGCTGCTCGACGCAACAGGACGTTAGATGGACGGAGCTGCCTTCAAACAGGCTTTGGCCGAGCTGGGGCACACTCAGTCTAGTTTTGCGCGGGATCATCGACTGCCCGTGCGAACGATACAAAACTGGGCCAGAAGCGGCCCTCCTGAGCACATGGCTCTCATGTTGAGCACCATGCTTCGCCAGCAGATCACGCCACCTGGCGCGATCGAGTTCGACACGGAGGACGCTGGTACCTCCGACGCAGCCCGCGCTCTGGACGTCACCCTTCGGTCTGTACTCCAGCGTGCTACTCGTGCTGGGTGGCCTCGGGAGGTCGCAGCCGCAGGAGCCATTACCTGGTTCGCGCGTCAGCTTGCGAATAAGCGTTAGTGCGAACCTGAGGCCACCATATCTCCAAGGTCCTTACCAGTTCGTTACCATCCCATATAGTGAGAGCGTCTTCCAACAGGTGAGACGGTGGGCACGCATTGCCTCCGACGAACGTCGTGCTCAACGCCCCTTGTGCGGTGCAGCAAATAGCCGATAAGGTCCGCCGGCCTCAGGCATCTCGCCCATCAGTTTCTGAAAGGAGAGCCTATGCTGGATCGGCACGATCGTGAGCGCCCGCTCGTTGATGAGCACGGCGCTGATGACCAGAAGCAGCCCTACCCGCCTCCGCAGCCCGAACCGGACGACGCACCGGAGCCCGTTTCGCCACGGGACTACCAGGAGGGCTTTTGGGGATAGTCGCTGGCTTGCCGCGGGGGGCGATGGTCCTCCGCGCCTGTCAGGGGCGTGCCCGTCGAAAAGCTCGCTTGCCAGCATCTGGGGGCGAGCATTCCGGAAACGAGATCGCCGCCTTCTGAGAATGCAATTGGACGTCCCGGCAGACGTCACTGAAGCTTCGCTCTTACAGAAAACCCGCCAGCCGCCGGATCGCGTGCCTTGCCGCCGCGATCAACGGAGAGTCACGTGGAAAAGGCGGGAGGAACGTAGGGAGGACGCTCGTTGGATCGCGAAGATATCCGCTGCCCATTCTCCATGCCCAAGCCATTGAGCCGGCGCGCCGTGCTCGGCGGGTTGGCGTCGCTGCCAATCTTATCAACCGGTGCACCCGCACAGAGGTCGTTTCCTGACCGACCTATCCGGCTGATCGTTCCCTATGGTGCCGGCTCCGCCACGGACGGGTTCACGCGCCAGCTGCTGGGAAGCAATCCTAGTCTGCAGGGTCAGCCGATCGTCATCGAAAATCGGGCAGGCGCCAACGCCATCATCGGGACTGAAGCGGCGTCGCGAAGCAATCCCGATGGCCACACCCTGTTCGTTGGAACGGATCAGACGCAATGCATCAATCCGGCGCTGTTCCAGAAGCTCCCCTACGATGCTGCCAAGGATTTCGTGCCGGTCGCGGGGCTTGCGCGCTTCCCGATGGTTCTGGTCGTCTCGCCTGAGCTGAAGGCGAACAGTGTCCAGGAGCTCGTCGCGTTGGCCAAGGCTCAACCCGGTGATCTGACCTATGCCTCCCCCGGCATCGGCACGACAGCTCACCTCATCGCGGAGATCTTCCAGCGGGATGCCGACATCAAGCTCCTGCACGTCCCATATTCGTCGAGCATGGGGAGCCTCTTCTCGGACCTGCTGACCAACAAGGTCTCGATGATGTTCTATCCCTATCCGCCGCTGAGGCCTCACGTTGAAGCACGCCGGTTGCGCGCCATCGCCACCGCTGCAATCGAGCGTCCTAAGTGGCTGCCCAATGTCCCCACGCTCAGGGAGTTGAGCTACCAGCGCTCCATCGGCATGGCGTGGAATGGCGTTTATGCTCCGGCCGGTACCGATAGTGACCGGGTCGCTCGGGTGTCAGATTTCTTCAAGCAAGCGATGGCCAACCCGCAACTCCAAGCGAGCCTTACCGTGGAGGGAGCGAATTTCGATTATCGCAATCCCGGCGAGTTCGGCACCTTCACGGTCTCGGAGCGCGAGCGCTATCGGGAGTTGGTGACGCTTTCGGGCGCGAAGGTGGAATGAGCTTTCAAAGGTCAGCTGCCCAATCCCCCCGGCAAAAAGGGGCCGATGGGATGCTGCCTCTCAAGAACGGTGACGTGTCGTGCTGAATGTCCCTGCGGACTTGGACGATGGCGTCTACCATCTCTACGCATTGCGCTATGCCACGTTGAGCAATCGCCTGGCCCAGGACAACTTCCTGCCGTCTCCAGCCGGCATGGCGCACAGCGGCGTAATGCCGATCAGCTACTATGTCTGGATCATCCACGGGCAAAAGCGAACGGTCATCGTGGATACCGGCTTCAGTCCGGAGACGGCCGCGAAGCACGGCCGCAACCTAGACTACGATCCGATTGATGCGTCGGGCCGGCTCGGAGTGGATTGCGACCAGCTGGAAGATGTGATCCTCACCCATCTTCACGTTGATCACGCGAGCAACCTGCATCGATTTGCGAAGGCTCGCTTTCACATCCAGGAAGCGGAGGTCCAGTTCGCCGCGGGGCCGTGCATGTGCGAACCCATGCTGCGGGCGGTTTACGACGTCGAAGACGTCGTAACACTGATAAGACGCCTCTACGAAGGCCGGGTGTCTTTTCAACGCGGTGATGGGGAGATTTTCCCCGGCATCTCAGTGGTCACGCTTCCGGGGCACACACTGGGCATCCAGGCGGTCCGCGTCATCACACCGCGTGGCCCGGTCGTTCTGGCGTCGGATGTGACGCACTTCTATGCCAATCTCCTCCTGGGACAGCCTTTCAAGGTGACGGTCGATGTCGCAGCCTCGCTCGCATCGTACTGGAAGCTGCGGCACCTGGCCGGGGACGTCCGCAACATCGTGCCCGGGCATGATCCGAAGGTCTACGACGTCTATCCTAAGAGGCGGGTGAGCGGCATCGAACTGGCTGTTCTCCATGAGCGGCCCGAAATCGGCTTGGAGGACGAGCTCATTCGGTAGCGAGAACCTTGGGGACGGCAGAGTTTCTTGTCGTGATCATCACAAGGACCGATACCTCATTTCAACGCGCCTTTTACCCATTCCTCCTTAGCTCTCGATTGGCTGAGGAGTTCGAACATGCCTACCAAGCGTGAGGTTTGGCTTGCTGCAGACCGTCTGCGGGAGAAGTCGGAGCCAGTTTCCGTTCGCAGCGTCCGAGCTGCTTTGCCCTATGGCGGCTCCTATCGCGATATCGGACCGCATCTTGCGGACTGGAAGGCAGAGCGAAGCTATACACGGGTGATCGAGTTCTCTGGCCTGCCGGATCACATCCAGACGCAGCTGGCGCGAGCGGGGACCACCCTTTGGCAGGCAGCCTTACAGGACGCCACAAAGTTTCTGAGCGCCGAAAGGGAGCAGGCGCGGGCGGTCGCCAAGGTCGATCAGGAGATGCGTGACGAAGCACTGGCCGCAGCCGACGTCCTTGAGGCGCGCGTTGGGCATCTCCGCGCCGAGATCGAGCGCCTGAAGTCCGAACTGGCAGCCGCCCACAACCAGTCCGCGGGGTACCTGGCGAAGCTTATGGAGCTCCGTGGCGATCCTGCGGATCCGGATGGTGTGCGACAAGCCGAACGGAGACGCTCCAGGGCATTCTGGAACGATCTGGTCATCCGCATTCGCGACATGCTCATAGAGCTTCCACCGGGAAATCCAGGAATGACCTTGGAGCAGTTGCTCGACTGGATGCCGGGTGACCTCCGAGATCGTGCCAATTTAGAAGGGGAGGTCCTAGACCGAAGCACCTTATCCAAACGGCTTTACGAGCGCGACCTGCGCCAAAAGCACGTGATCAAGGTCGAGGGGTACTATCGCGCGGCGCAGTGATCGCTGGCCAGGCCCCATTCAAGGGCCTCGGATCAATCGCGTCGAAGATCGGTGTCCCAAATTGTTATGGGCCGATTCACCGCGGCACGCTTTTCCTCCGGCGTGATATGCCTCTTGCCCCTTTCAAAAAGGTAGCTGCGAGAGAATTTGCCGTCTCTATGGACGACGACCATACTGCCGTCGCCAATGACGATATGGCTTATCAAAAGCGCTAGCTTGCGTCGAAGACCCGCAAGTGCCTGCTCGTCCTGCCCGGCCTTCTCTCGAATCTCCATCCACTGTTCAATGCTCTCGGTGGCACCCGAGATTTCTTCCGGTCGGCTGGCCTGCAACGCTCGCTCGCGGCGTTTCACCTCATCTTCGGCAGCATCGAGCGCAGCCTCTTCGCTCTGGATACGCACTGCAAGTCGAGTGGATCCCGTCGCCTGCGCGAGATTCATCAGATTGTCGAAACCTCGTTGCAGCTCGTCCCGATGAGCCCTGGCGCCTGCCAGGGCTTCAGAGAGATCGCTTTGTTGGGTGTTTGCCGCCTCGACCAAGCTCTGCCTTCGTACCCCTCCTAGGCCCCAAACGGCCTGTCTTTCAACCTGGAGGTAGCTGAAGGTCTTCCTTTGATCGCATCCCGCGCTCGCATGTGCGCGTCCGCATTTTAGCACCAGCTCGGACCCCTTGGAGCGCTTGTCGATCAAGACCATATTGCTCCCACAATTGCTGCAGCGGACGAGCCCCGTTAGCAAATTGCGGCGGGCTCCGGGCTTACCTTGGCCGAAGTGGCGGGACTTTATGGATGCCTGAGCGGCCCAGAAAGTGTCCTTGTCGATGGCCGCTGGAAAGTAATCCTCGATTGGAGCGGAGGCTTGGAGGTCGCTGCCTCCGGCCAATTTCCCGAGAGGTGTGAATTGGCCGTACGTCGCGGGATTGGAAAGGATCTTGCCGATATAACTCTCGTACCAAAAGTTTGGCTTCTTTTTCCCTGGTCCCCAGGTTGGGATTCGCGCCTTATTCAACCGTGTCTGGATGGCGCGCTTCCCCAGCCCCGCGATCGCATCCGCAAACATCGAGCGAACGATCGCCGCGCGGTCCTCGATCAGCTCGTACGTCCCATCTTTGGCGCTGCCGACCAGCCTCATCCAGCCCGGACAGCGGCCGGTCATTGCGAGTTTCTCGGTTTCGGCGAGCTCTCTTTTTCTCGCCCACGCCTTACCCACGCGGTCCGATTTGCGCGCGCTTTCCTCGTGTGAGCGCATTAGCTCCACGATGCTCACGATCAGGAGGGTCGGCCCCGCGCGTAGCGTCTCCCTCGAATAGATCTGCTTGTCGCTCAGGGTCACGACAATGATGCCGTTCCTCGTGAGGCTCAGAAACAGCTCAAGCGCGTCGATGACCTCCTCACGTGAAAGTCGGTCGAGGCTTTCAACAATCAGGTAAGATCCTGCAGCAACTTGGCCAGTTTCAACTGCCTTCAAGAACGCCCCCAGCGCGGCGCGCTCATTTCGGTGCATTCCGCGAAACGCCGAGACTCCCTCGTCCTTAAAGGACTCGTCCAGCTCCAAGCCGTGCTCTGCCGCGAAAGCGCGCGCACCTTCAATCTGCCGGCGAAGGCTGTGGCCAAGCTTCTGCTCGGGGGTGGAAAACCGGACGTAGGAATACGCGCGAGGCTTGTTATTCGAAGTCGCAGAATTTGAGCCACGCTTCTTGACCGATGGCATATGAGCGCCCGCCTTCTGCGGCCCCATCAGACTTCTCCCGCTTCCAATGAGACCATGTGGAACATGTTGAAATTCCGCGTTCCGTACGTCGTTCTCAGCAACTCACGCCTTCTCGTGCCGAGGTGTGACGCGCCGTACACCGGAGTGAACCAATCATGGCCGGGTTTACGGGGCGTTGCTCTTGCGACAATTATCACTACAACCTGTTGATGTTGAGGTTATTATTGTCAGACGAAGGGAGGCGTAGAAAGGTTGGGCTCAATACTGGAGTTTGCCAAACAAAATCAGATGCTTGGCGAGCCCAAAAGCGCGGACCTCGTGATTTAGCGGGTCTTCGCGCGGAAGGGCAATGGGCTTTTTGAAGGATCTCTCTTTCGATCCTTTACGACCATGCGTTCGCGCTGGAGTTTGAGAACGTCGAAACCCCAGAACGGGGGCTTGCGCTTCAGCCGCTGGCTCCCGGTCAAGAGCAACGATAACACTTGGAAATCAACGAGGTGGTCCGGCTGATTCCAAGGACCCGGTACCGGGGATGAGCGCGAATGGGCGAAGGAGTGGCTGCAAGGTCGTTCCAGTTTCTTCGGAACGGCAATGCCGTTCCTGATATTTTGGACTGGGACAAGGGCATCGAGACAGCGCGACAGGCGATCTCCGAAGCTCTGAACGCCAAGAATGTCGCGTTCTTGCTTGGCGCAGGTTGCTCCTCTCTGGTCAAAGACAACATCGAGGTCGGAATTCCGACGATGGCGCCATTGGCCAAGGAATTCTGCAACGCTGCCGCTGCGGTCCGTGCCGCCGAGGGTTCCGATGATCATCTCGGCGGTGATAGCGGGCAGGCAGCCGACATCCTCGATCCGAATGACGACCTACTCGGCGGGGCGGAGGAGGCGAGCGCGGAGCCACCGACATGGGCTCCGAATGCCGATGAACTCGCCGTGCTCGATAAGCTCGGAGTCGATTTGTCGGGCGACTACTCGCGCAACCTGGAGCGGTTGATGGAGGTGCTGTTTGCGCAGCGCTTCGTCCTTCGCCTTAGCACAGTCAAAAGTCACGCTGGCATACTCGTCCATTTGGAGGGTTTGATCCGCAAGGTCCAAGATTTCCTCTGGGAACGCGTTACGAAGGGTCGTTTCTCTGACGACGATACGTCTGTCACAGAGCTATACGAAAAGTTCTACCGCAAGCTCGTGCTGCGAGACCGCGCCCTGCCACGACCATGGGTGTTCACGACGAACTACGATCATTTCAATGAAGTCGCGATGGACCGCCTCGGCATTCCTTACGCGAATGGCTTCTCGGGGGTGGTCGAGCGGAGGTTCAATCCAGCAAGTTTTCGCTATGCCCTAGCCGAGCAATTGGATTTGGCCAGTCGGAAATGGAGTGCTGTCGACGCGTTCGTATATCTGGCCAAGCTGCACGGCTCTGTCTCGTGGACGGAGGACGATCACGGCCTCTTCCCGATCCGAGAGGTCTGGCCGCCTGGCGATGCGGGTCGAATGCTCATATACCCGACGCCTGCGAAGCAAAATTCTTCGCTCGGCTCTCCATATTCTGACCTGTTTCGCGAATTCCAGGGGCGGATAGTGCGTGAACAGAGCGTCCTGTTCACAGCCGGATATGCCTTCGCAGATGAGCACTTGAACAACATAATCTACCAAGCACTGACCATCCCGACGTTCCGCCTGGTCATCTTCGCAGCCCCCGATGCCGCCGGTGAGATCGCGAAACTGAGAGCGCTTCAGGACTCCCGGATTTGGATCATTGGGGGCGACGGTCCTGTCGAGAAAACATGGGCGCACTACTTCGACGTTATCGTCGAGCAGTTCATGCCGCAGCGGCCGGGAGATCGGATCGACGACGCGGTTCGCCGCGTCCTTTCTGATCTAGCGCCGACAAAGAAGGAACAGGCAGCATGAGCCACGACGACCGAAGGCGCGCCATTGGAAAGGTCGTATCGGTTGCTGCGGACCGGCTCGTGGTGGAGTTGCACGCCGGCACGGACAATTTCACCGTCGTTGGTTTCGATGACGTCCACTACGTCGCTCGTCTAGGCTCATTTTTGATGGTCCCCACATCCGGCGAATATGTGGTGGTAGAGGTGGTCGGTCTGCGCGATCGCGAGGCTGGAGTGCCTTCCGACCGGGGCGATTTCGATCGGGCAAGCTCAGCCAAGTACCTCGACGTGGTTCCAGTCGGCATGCTTCCGGTAAAGGGGGGCGCGTTCCGCTTCGGCGTGTCGACTTTTCCCTCTCTGTACGCTGATGCACTGTATGCGCTCGATGGCGAACTGGACCGGATATTTGATACGGATCGAGCGGTCGAACCCGTGCCGGCTGTAGCCGGTAAACCGCCTGTTCCGACGAATGCAGACAGGTATCGTGCGCTGCCAATCGGCAAGTCTGCGTATTCCGATGAAGCCGGCCATTGATTCCGAAACGAAGCCGGCCACCTGTT
>NZ_JBMDKB010000035.1:0-32843 GCF_057809495.1 Allobosea sp. FG18 | reverse complement strand
AACAGGTGGCCGGCTTCGTTTCGGAATCAATGGCCGGCTTCATCGGAATACGCACGTTCTCGGCCGGGACTGCTGCCATCGCGCACCCGGCGCCAAAACCGCCCGAGATCTCGCCGTCATTGCCGAGGCCAAGCGACGCGAGGCCCGCCATCTCGGGATACGGCCGCTGACATCACGCGGGTTCCCGAGGACCACGCCGCAGCTGAAAGCCTCTCGTCCCCTTGCCAAGCCCGCCAGCTGGCGTCGCGACGATCAATGACCCTTTGCACTATGGAGTTCACATCCGTGTCTTCGACAACGTCTTATCCACCGCAGCGTAGCCGCTGGCCGTCTCTTGCGATCGCCATCATGCTGGCCAGTGCCATCAGCGCCTGCGTCCCGCGTACCGCCATGCGCTTCGACCGCTACGACGGACGCAGCGACGCTGGAGCCGTTGCCCAGTTCCAGCAGGACGATGCCATCTGCAAGGGCGAAGCCGCCAAGGCCCAGGCTATGGCGGCGCCGATCTCCATGGGCCGCAGTCTCGCCGATGCGATGGAGGCCGGCATGCTGGAAGGCCAGCGCAATCAGGCGCTGCGCCAGATCATGGTCGGCTGCATGGCCGGCCGAGGCTACAGCATGACCGTCGTGACGGTGCAGCCCTAGCACCGGGAGCGTCGTGTCCACCTCACGGCCGAACACGACGCTGCGGGCGCACGATCCGCTGCGGACGCTCGCGGATCGTCGGCGTCCTCGCGGTCAGGTACTTGAGGGCCTGACTGGTCGCGTCGACCTGATCATCGTTGCGCGCCAACGGGAAGGCCAGGAGCTCGCCGAGATAATCGGCGAGCCAGCTGGCTTCCCGCGGCAGGAAGACCTGCCCCGCCTCGAAGCGCGCTGCCTGCGCCATCAGCCGGGCCTGCTTTTCGATCCGCGATGGCTGAAGCAGCGGATGCAGCGCACCGGTACGCCGCAGATCCTGTGACAGCGCCCGCCCGAGCTCGGTATCCTCGACCAGCGTCGCATGGACTGCGTGGTTCCGCGATAGCTCGATCATCTTGCGGCGAAGCTCCGGTGCTTCCCAGCGGCCCCGGACAAGGTCGATCAGATAATAGCTCTGCCCGATCGCCCCCCAGACCATCCCAACCGACCAGTCGGAATGCTCTGCCTGGGTCGAAGCCGTGTCCCAGGACGCAACCTTCAGATCGAACTCAGCCGGCCGCTCGTCGTAATAATGCAGCCAATCGCGCTTGATGACCTGCCCTTCGGCCGGCAGCGGGTTCTGCTGGTACTGCGCCGAGAAGTTCAAGGCGCCGAGATTGCGCTTGATTGCCTCGAGATCGGCAAAAGTATCGCGGCCGACATGCATGATCTCACCTTGTTGGCGTCGATAGAGTGCCTCCCGTCCTTGGCCGATGCGGTAGCAGCAATCATCCGGCGCGATAGCGGGGATCGAGAGAACCTCCCAATCCTCCTTCTCCAGGACATGCCCGACCAGATCATCCTCGTGCAGGCGCTGCATCACGATGACGATGGCGCCGTTCTGACGATCGTTCAGCCGGGAGTAGAGGGTACCGTCATAAAAGGCCTGAACACGACGTCGGGCCGCCGCCGACAGGGCGGCCTCAAGCCCGTTGATCGGATCGTCGATCACGATCAGATCGGCGCCGCGTCCCAACACCGAACCGCCGATCGACGAGGCGTACCGATAGCCGTGTTCCGTCGTGCGTATCTCCTGGCCACGATTGGCCTTGATCGCGAAGTGCGGGAAAGCGCGGCGATACCAATCGGAGGTCACCACGCTGCGGAAGGCCGCAGCGTGGGTCAGCGAGAGCTCCTGAGCGTAGCTGATCGCCATGATCCGCTTGCGCGGGTTATGGCCCATCAGCCAAGCCGTGAAGGCGATCGTGACGCAGATCGACTTGGCCGAGCGCGGCGGCACATTGATGATCAGCCGCTTGCACGCGCCGCTCCAGACCCGCATCAGCTGATAGGCAATCGCTTCGATATGCCAGTTGTGCTGATAAGCCGTGCCCGGCTCCAGCGTCACGAAGCAATGCTCGATGAAGCTCGCAAGATCGCGCCGCAAGATATCGGACAGGGAGGCAGTTTCAGTCATTGCCGCCTCCCTCTGCCAGCTCCCGCTCCCGAGCACGGAACCGCTCCTTCAAGTCTGCTTCGTGCTCGCCAGTGTCCTCCTCGGTCGGCGGGGAGGCCGTGCGGGCGCGCTCCCTGACCTCCAGATATTTGAAGAGCTCGCGCTTGGCGGAGGCCTCGCCCTTCAAAGCACCATCGATTGTCTGCCGGATAATCACCTCAAGCTTCGTCACCGCCTGAGAACGCCCCTTGCGGGTCACTATGATTCGCTCGGCGAGCACCTCGTCGAACAAGCTCATCACATCCAAAACGGGCGCCGCCTTGCGGCGCCCGGACGGATTACCGCTCTGCCCTTTACGGAAGCGGGTATGCTGCGGCGGCTTCTTATAGCCTACGGCGGGGGGAGCATCCTCACGCGACATGGCCCCCTCCAACGCTCTCGTCCGACGCCGTGCGGGCGTTGGCATCGCGCCCGCGCTGCGCCGCCGTCTCCGCGAAGGTCAGCCCCGTCTCGGCGTGACGCGCCTCGGCCTTGAACAGCGTCTCCCAGCGGCGGATCGCGCCATCGACATAGAGTGGGTCGAGCTCCATGACATAGCCGCGGCGCTTGGTCTTGGCCGCCGCGATCAGTGTGGTGCCGGACCCGCTGAAGCTGTCGAGGATGATGCCCTTGGGCTTCGAGCAATCCTTGATCGCGTCCATCACCATGGCGCAGGGTTTCACCGTCGGGTGGCTCGCCAGCTCCGCCATCCGGCCCTTGCGGAAGCCGTTCACCCCCGCATAGCTCCACAGGGTGGTGCGATAGCGCCCGTGCTTGCCGAGCTCGATATTGTTGATGTGCGGCGCCTTGCCCGTCTTCCACAGCGTGATCAACTCGGTCTGGTTGCGATAGAGCGAACCCATCCCGGCATTGGCCTTGGCCCAGGTGATCACCGACTTCAGCTCGTCGAAGACGCCATAGCCCGCGTTCAGCATTTCGTGCAGATGCGGACCGTCGATGCAGCTATAGATGAGCGCACCATCCTGCGACGCCTCGGCGATCTCGGCGAAGACCGCGCGCAGGAAGCCCGTGAACTCCAGCTTGCTCATCTCGCCCGACGCCATCGCGAACTCGCGATGCTTGACCTTCCCCAGGCCGCTCACATGGCCATCGACCCGGACGTTGTACGGCGGATCCACGAACACCATTTGAGCGAGCTCTCCGCCCAGCAGTGCCTGATAATCGGCGCGCTCGCGCGCATCGCCGCACAGGATACGGTGTTCGCCCAGCAGCCAGAGATCGCCCCGCACGGTCACCGCCACATCCTGCAGCGCCGGCAACGCGTCCGCCGGATCGGCCTTCGCCGCGACCGGAGCGACGGGATCGAGCATCACGTCGACCTGCGGTGTGTCAAAGCCGATCACATCAATCTCGTAGTCGAGTTCGATCAGTTCGCCCAGCTCCAGCTTCAGGATGTCGTTGTCCCAGCCCGAAAGCTCAGCCAGACGGTTATCCGCGATCCGCAACGCCCGGATCTGCTGCGGACCCAGGTGATCGATGCAAATTACCGAGACTTTTGTCATGCTGAGCAACTTTGCCGCTTCGTAGCGACCATGCCCGGCGACGATCTCGCCTGCCGTTGTCACCAGGATCGGCGAAACGAACCCGAACGCTTTGATGCTCTCGGCAATCTGATGGATCTGCTTCTTCGAGTGCGTCCGCGCATTGCGCGCCGAGGGCATCAGCTCCGACAGATGTCGTTCGACAATCTGCAGGGCCAACTGCGACATCGCCTGATTGTAGACGATATCTCGGGTGGTCGCGCTCGCGCGCTGACGAGCCCGCACGCGCGGGCTGGGGGTCTGATTTAGGGGCAACATACTCAACTCCTTCACTCACTGTGAAGGTTGGTTACTCGCGGCTTACTCTTCTCCCAACTGCGCCCTAGCAGTTGGACTACCCCTAGAAGGCAAGCGTCTCACCCCCGCGAAACGCCTGCCCTGAGCTGGCCCGAGATTCCAACCTCGGCTTCGTCCGGCGAATCACCCGAACAGGCGCGAAATTAGGATGGTGCACGCGGGCCTGCAAGAGAGAGCGCGATATATTTTCTCTATTAGTTTCAGTACGATAGTACTGTGTCTTCGTACGCTGAGCCACCACACCTGCCGCCCAATCGCCCGCCCGTAAGCGATCGAAACCCTCCGGTGCGTCAAACACATTCCCTGATCGGGCCCTGTGCGATCCCAGCTCCGCGCGGGAGAACTCCCTGCCCCCAATATTACACACGCGCCGAAAACCAACGCTCCCAGAAGTGCTTAAGCCATAAAAAACCTCGATTCGAGGCTCTTATTGGCTCGGGGATCCCTGATAATTCCCTGATACCAGGGAAAGCCTCATCTGTGGGCAACTGGCGCAGTGGTCACCGATGAGCCCATGAGGCTTGCTGACCAGAGGCCGAACTGCGCGGCGCTTCACACGCGCTTGTAGACATCCTCGATGCGCACGATGTCGTCCTCGCCGAGATAGGAACCGACCTGCACCTCGATGATCTCGAGAGGAATCTTGCCGGGATTGGCCATGCGATGGACGCAGCCGATCGGCAGGTAGATCGACTCGGTCTCGTGGACGATGATCGTCTCGTCGTTGCGCGTGACCTCCGCCGTGCCGCGTACCACGACCCAGTGCTCGGCGCGGTGATGGTGCTTCTGCAGCGACAGGATGCCACCCGGTTTCACCGTGATGCGCTTGACCTGGTAACGTCCGCCTGTATCGACCGAGAGATACTTGCCCCAGGGCCGGTGAATCTCGCGATGCGCGTTTGCCTCCGGTTCGCCCTTGGCCGCGACCAGCGCGACCAATTCCTTGACCTTGTCGACCTTGGCCTTCGGGGCGACGAGCACGGCATCGCGCGTCGCGATCACCGCGACATCGTCCAGGCCGATCACCGCGACGAGGCCCTCATCCGCGCGCACGAGATTGTTCGAGCCGTCGAGGACGTAGCCGCGGCCCTCGACGACATTGCCGCTCGCATCCTTGTCCGAGAGTTCCCAGACCGCGGACCAGCCGCCAACGTCAGACCAGCCGAAATGCCCCGCAATGACGGCCGCCTTTCGCGTGCGCTCCATGACCGCGTAGTCGATCGACGTCTTCTTGGCCTTGCCGAAGCTGGCGGCGTCGAGCAGGAGAAAGTCGAGATCCGGCGTGGTCCCGGCGACCGCCTCGGTGACAGGCTTCAGGACCTCGGGTTCGAACGCCGCGATCTCGGCACGCATCGTCGCGGCGTCGAAGATGAAGTTGCCGGAATTCCAGAGATAGCCGTCGAGCAGGTACTGCGCCGCCCGTTGTGCATCCGGCTTCTCGACGAAGGCGGCGACGGCGCGGGCTTCCTCGCCGAGCGCCTCGCCCGGCTGAATATAGCCATAGCCGGTTGCAGGATGGGTCGGCGGGATGCCGATGGTCACGATGAGGCCCTGCGCGGCAAGCTCGCCGGCCTTCCGGCAGGTCTCGACGAAGAGCCCGGCATCGCGGATGATGTGATCGGCCGCAAAGACGCCGACGATCGCCTGGCTGTCGCGCCCGAGGGCGATCTCGGTCCCGACGGCAACGGCGGCCGCCGAATCGCGCCGTGCCGGCTCCAGCACGATCTCCGCCGAAAGGCCAAGCGCCTGGAGCTGCTCAAGCACCGTGAAGCGGTAATCGACATTGGTGATGACGATCGGCTCGACGAAAACCGATCCGTCGCAAAGCAGCCGCATCGTCCGCTGAAAGGTCGAATCCCGTCCCAGGAGCGGGATGAACTGCTTCGGCATCGTGTCACGAGACACCGGCCAAAGCCTTGTCCCCGCGCCGCCGCACATCACAACAGGTATGATCTTCGTCGCCATCTCGAAGCCACTCCGCCTTGCGCTCCGCCGTTCGTTCGGACGACACGCATCTCCGGTGTCGCAGCGTAGCCGCCTCGCTTTACGGGAAGGTGTATGCGGAGCCCGATCGGCGGGTTTGGTAGCGAAGTCCTTAAGGAGAGGGACAAGCGCCGGGTTGGCCACCGGTCATCTCTTCGACCGTGGCAGTGGCGGGTCGTTCGGGGAACCTGTCAGGCCGCAGTCTCGGCGTGCCTGCCTTCCGGCGCGTCGATCCCCCTACCGACATCGGCATATGTGAATCCTTTGGCGCGGACCTGTTCGGCGCGGTAGACGTTGCGCAGGTCGATCAGGACGGGGGCGGCCATGGCGGCCTTGACGCGGTCGAGGTCGAGCGCGCGGAAGATATTCCATTCGGTCACGATCACCGCCGCATCCGCACCTGCGACGCATTCATAGGCGTCGCGGCAATAGGTGACGCCGGCCGGCAGAACCGCCTTCGCCTGCTCCATGCCCTCCGGGTCGAAGGCGCGGATCACGGCGCCGCCATCCTGCAGGGCCGTGATCACCGCAATCGAGGGCGCGTCGCGCATGTCGTCGGTGTTCGGCTTGAAGGTCAGGCCCAAGACCGCGATCGTCTTGCCCCGAACCGAGCCGCCGCAGGCCGTGATCACCTTGCGCCCCATCGCCCGCTTGCGCTGCTCGTTGACCGCCGCCACCGTCTCGACGATGCGCGAAGGCGTGCCGTGATCCTGCGCCGTCTTGATCAGGGCGAGCGTGTCCTTCGGGAAGCAGGAGCCGCCATAGCCCGGCCCGGCATGCAGGAACTTGCCGCCGATCCTGTTGTCGAGACCCATGCCGCGCGCCACGTCCTGGACATTGGCGCCGACCTGCTCGCACAGGTCCGCAATCTCGTTGATGAAGGTGATCTTGGTCGCCAGGAAGGCGTTGGCCGCGTATTTCGTCAGCTCCGCCGTGCGCCGGCCGGTGTTCAGGATCGGCGCGTTGTTGAGATAGAGCGGCCGGTAGATATCGGCCATCACCGCCCGCGCCCGCTCGTCATCGGTGCCGACCACGATCCGGTCCGGCCGCTTGAAATCCTCGATCGCCGCGCCCTCGCGCAGGAACTCGGGGTTGGACACCACCGCGAAATCGGCATCCGGCCGGAGCTCCCGGACGATGCGCTCGACCTCGTCGCCGGTGCCGACCGGAACCGTCGACTTGGTCACGATCACCGTGTGGCCGCTGAGCGCCCCGGCGATCTCGCGCGTCGCCGCATAGACATAGGACAAATCCGCGAAGCCGTCGCCGCGGCGCGAAGGCGTGCCGACCGCGATGAACACCGCGTCGGCCTCGGACACCGGCCCAGCCAGCTCCGTCGTGAAGGACAGCCGCCCCGCCGCCGCATTCGTCCGCACCAGCTCCGACAGCCCCGGCTCGAAGATCGGGATCTCGCCCCGCTTCAAGGCCGCGACCTTCTCCTCGACCTTGTCGACGCACACCACCTCATGCCCAAAATCCGCAAAGCACGCCCCAGACACCAGACCAACATAGCCCGAGCCAACCATTACGATCTTCATCGGTCACTCCCTGGGGCCGGCGCATCATGGCAAGCCGAGGATTGCTGTTCGCAACTGCGGCATAGCGCAATCGCCGGAAAATCGGAATTGGCTTCTTTCAGCCCGGCACGATGTCTCAAGCCGTTATGGCTTGACAGCAAGGCCCACCGCTCGTCATCTGCTCCCGTTCCCAGGGGGGCCTCGCTAGGAGGCTGAGATTCCGCCGGCGCGGCTGCAAAGCCCAAGCAACGCGGTGACCCTCCGAACCTGATCCGGATCATACCGGCGTAGGGATGCGGGACATGCGGCCACCGAAGGCCCTGATTCCAGCTTGCGCTCATGATCCTCCAGCGATCGACGCTCCCGGCTTGGCCGTCGGCGTCCGGACGGAGTGAGCTTAAGTGACGCAAGCCGAGATCATCGCGGCGCTATCGGCTTTCATCGCGCTTCCCGGCGTGTCGGAAGCCGAATTCGAGGCGATGGCGCTCAAGGTCTTCGCCTATCAGTTCCGCAACAACGAGCCCTACAAGCGCTTCTGCCTGCAACGTGGCCGCACGCCGCTCTCGGTCCGGCGCTGGCGCGACATCCCGGCCGTTCCGATCACCGCGTTCAAGGACCTGACGCTGAGCTGCAGCCCACCTGAAGCCGCCGAACGCGTCTTCATGACCAGCGGCACGACGCAAGGCATCCGCGGCCGCAGCTACCATCCGACGCTCGACGTCTGGAAGCGCTCGATGCTGGTGAATTTCCGGGCGCGCTTCATGCAGGGCCGCGAGCGCATCCGCATGGGCATCCTCTTCCCTGACGAGGCCGAGCTGCCGAACTCCTCGCTCGCCACCT
Source organism: Allobosea sp. FG18 (assembly GCF_057809495.1). Taxonomy (NCBI): domain Bacteria; kingdom Pseudomonadati; phylum Pseudomonadota; class Alphaproteobacteria; order Hyphomicrobiales; family Alloboseaceae; genus Allobosea; species Allobosea sp. FG18. The sequence goes on along the minus strand of NZ_JBMDKB010000035.1, from coordinate 24,528 downwards.
ATCTATCGCTGGCCAAACGCGAATGCGGCACGCCGGATTCCGAGACCTTCATCAACACCACCGGTCTAGACCTCGATGGTCTTCTGTCGGCACTGGAGCAGGCGGAAGCAAGCGGCGAGCCCTACGCCCTGCTCGGCGCGAGCTATTCTTTCGTGCCCGTGCTGGATGCGCTTGCGGCAAGCGGCCGGCGCTTCGCCCTTCCGGGAGGCAGCCGCATCCTCGATACCGGCGGTTTCAAGGGTCAATCGCGCGAGCTGGGACCCGACGAGTTCTATGACGGTCTTTCCGCCGCTTTCGGCGTGCCGCGCTCGTCCTGCATCAACATGTACGGGATGACCGAGCTGAGCTCGCAGCTCTATGACGACGGCAACGCCGTCTGCCCCTCGGTGAAATCCGGTCCGCACTGGATCCGCAGCCGCGTCGTCGATCCGTTGACGGGCACCGACCTGCCCGAGGGCCAGCGCGGCGTCATCGTCCATCACGACCTCGCCCATTTCAACTGCGTCGCGGCGATCCTGACCGAGGATGCCGGCGAGATCGTGCCGGGCGGTTTCAAGCTGCTCGGCCGCGTCGACGGCGAGGCCTCGAAGGGCTGCTCGGTCGCGGTCGCCGAATTCCTCGCAGCGGCACGAGGCTGAAGCCAGTGATCGAGCATGCGGGCCATCTGCCGGGCCTGAACGCCAGGACTTTGCGCTGGCGCGAGGTCCGTCACAGCGCCTGGGGCGAAAGCGCTACCATCGCGCTGCCGGAGCTGGACGAGGCGCAAGCCGCTGCGCTCTGCGCGCATGTGCGCGACAACGCGCGCGCCCGGCTGAAGCGGATGGAGGCCGCGCGCATCGTCGCCGCGATCGACGCAGCCATCGCGCGCCTGCTCGACCGCGCGCATCCGCTGCGGCAAAAGGCCGAGCACCTGCTGCCGATCGTCACCGGCTATGATCGCGAGACGGTCCGGCTCGGCCTCACCGGCTATCTCAAGACCTTCCGCAAGCCGCAGCTGCTGCGCTTCCTGGCCGAGGATTTCGCCAATCCCGGCATGCTCGACGGTTTTCAGCCGACGCCCAAGGGCGGCTATCTGCGCGCCTATGGCCCGGAGCTTCTGCTGCATGTCTGGGCCGGCAATGTCCCGGCGCTCTCGCTCTGGAGCCTGATCTGCGGCCTGCTGGTCAAGGCCGGCAGCATCGGCAAGCTCGCTTCGGCCGAGCCGCTGACGGCGGGCTGGTTCGCAAGCCTGCTGGCCGAGATCGATCCCGAGATCGGCGAATGCCTCGCCATCACCTGGTGGAAGGGCGGCGAGGCGGCGGCCGAACCGGTCTTCCTGCGCGCGGCCGATACCGTCATGGCCTATGGCGGCAACGAGACGCTGACGGCCCTGCGGGCGAAGCTGCCGATCACCACCCGCTTCCTGCCGCATGGCCACAAGATCGGCTTCGGCGTGATTGCGCGCGAAGCGCTCGACAGCCGCAAGGCCCCGGCGCTCGCCCGGCTCGCGGCCCATGACGTCACCCGCTACGAACAGCAGGGCTGCTACTCGCCGCAGATGCTCTTCGTCGAAAGCGGCGGTCGGGTCAGCCCCGCTGAATTCGCGCGCCACGTCGCGCAGGAACTGGCCGCCCTCGCCTCCCGCTATCCGCGCCGCGCGCTTTCGCAAGGCGAAGCAGCTTCGATCGCATCGTGGCGCGGCGCGCAGGAGACGCGCGCGATGGACGGCGCCGCGGAGCTTCTCGGCGACCCCTCCGATCCCTGGAGCGTCGTCCATGTCGCGGCACCGGAAGCCCTGAGCCCAACCGGGCTGAACCGAACGCTCAAGCTGGTCGCAGTCGAGAGCCTCGACGATGTCCCTGCCCTCGTCGCGCCCTATCGCAGTTTCCTGCAGACTGCGGGTATCGCCGCCGCGCCGGAGCGACTTTTCCGGCTTTCGGGGCAGCTCGGCGAGGTCGGCGTCAGCCGCATCGCCCCGCTCGGCCGCATGACCGCGCCGGAGGCCGGCTGGCATCATGACGGGCGGTTCAGCCTGCTCGACCTCGTCACCTTCACCGAGATCGAACAATCGGCCGAAGCCGCGGCGGAAGGGTTCGCTCCCTATGTCGACTGATCCTGCCAGGACCGGCTTCGTCACGATCGAGCGCGCCAGCTATCGCTACGGCGCGGGCGGCCCGGCCGTGGTCGATTCAGTCGATTGGACCATCCCGCGCGGCGAAATCCATTGCCTGCTCGGTCGCAGCGGCTGCGGCAAGACCACGCTGCTCAAGCTCGCCGCCGGTCTGCTGATGCCGCGCGAGGGCGCGATCCGCATCGGCGGCGAGGCGCTGACCGGTCCGAGCCCGCGCGCCGGCTTCGTCTTCCAGGCGCCGACCCTGCTCGACTGGCTGAGCGCGCTCGACAACGTCCTGCTGCCGGTCTCGCTGAAGCGCCGCCCGACCGCAGCCGACAAGGATGCCGCGCTCGACCTGCTGGAGCGTGTCGGCCTTGCCGATTTCGCGATGCGACGGCCCGCCGAACTCTCCGGCGGCCAGCAGAGCCGCGTCGCGGTTGCCCGCGCGCTGATCGGCAATCCCGACCTGCTGCTGCTCGACGAACCTTTCGCCGCGCTCGACGCCCTGACGCGCGAGGAATTGCAGGACGATCTGCTGCGACTCTGCGCGCTCAACGGCACGACCGCGCTCTTCGTCACCCATGATATCGGCGAGGCCGCCTATCTCGCCGATACGGTCGCGGTGATGGCGGCCGGCCGGGTGACGCAGGTGCGCCGGATCGAGCTGGCCCGTCCGCGCCATCGCGACATGCGCTATGCACCCGGCTTCATCGCCGCCTGCCGCGAATTGCGCGACGCGATGGATGGGGCAGCCGTGGCGAGCCGGAGGCCGGCGGCATGATCGCCCGCCTGCCCTCACTCCTGCTGTTCGTCGCCCTGCTCACCGGCTGGGAAGCCTGGTGCCGGCTCGGCGGCCTGTCGCCGCTCGTCTTGCCGCCGCCCTCGGCCGTGCTCACGACCTTATGGAGCGAGGTCGCCACGGGCCGGCTCTGGCCGCATCTGGCGATGACGGCCGCCGAGATGGCGCTGGGCCTCGGCATCGGCGCCGTCGTCGGGCTGAGTGTCGGCATCCTGCTGGCGGAATTCCCGGCGCTGAGCCGCCTGTTGCGGCCCTATGTGCTGGCGAGTCAGCTCGTGCCCAAGCTCGCGCTCGGGCCGCTCTTCATCATCTGGTTCGGCTTCGGCATGACGCCGACCGTCGTCATCACCGCGCTGATCTGCTTCTTCCCGCTGATGGAGAATACCCTGACCGGCATCGGCGAGGTCGATGCCTCCCGGCGCGAGCTCTTCCGCATGCTCGGCGCCGGTCGCCTCCAGACCCTGTTTCGGCTCAAGCTACCATCGGCGCTCCCCGTCATCATGGCGGGCCTGCGCGTCGCGGTCGTGCTCGCGCTGGTCGGCGCCGTGGTCGGCGAGTTCATCGGCGGGCGCATCGGGCTCGGCGCCTCGATCATCGCCGCGCAGAGCGTGATGGATTCGAGCCTGATCTTCGCGCTCTTCATCGTCATCACCGCCCTTGGAATGCTGCTCTACGAGGCCGTGCGCCTGATCGAGCGCCGCGTCCTGCATCGCTTCTCGAAAGGCTAGACACCTATGTCCGCATTGCGCGCCCTCCTTATGCTCGCCCTCTCCTGCCTGATCGCCGCGCCCGCGGCGGCCCAGCCGCTCGACAAGGTCACCGTCGCCGGCTGGAGCCAGCCGATCAGCGAGATCACCAACCTGCTGGCCGAGCCGGACAAGGGCTTCTTCAAGGCCAAGGGCATCGCGCTCGACTATGTCCCCGGCAATGGCGGCGGCGCGGCCCTGCAGAACATGCTCGCGGGGCAGGCCGATGTCGCCTTCACCGATCCGGCCGCGCTCTATCTCGCGCTCGACAAGGGCGAGAAGCTCGTCGCGATCTACAACATCTATCCGCAGAACGTCTTCAACGTGGTCGCGCTGAAGAGCAGCGGCATCCGCTCGGCCGCCGATCTCAAGGGCAAGCGCATCGGTGTCTACAGCCTCGCCAGCGGCACCTACCAGAACCTGCTGGTGCTGCTGCATCAGGTGGGCTTGAGCGAGAAGGATGTCACCATCCAGCCGACCGGCCTGCTGAATTTCGCGCCGCTGATGCAGGGCCAGGTCGATGCCACCGCCGCGACCGATACCGGCCTGCTCGTCGCCCGCGCCAAGGGACTGGGCGAGGCCAACGTCATCGAGGTCCGCGACCAGCTCAACCTGCCGAGCGACATCTTCGTCGTGAAGGAAAGCTATTACGAGCAGAACAAGCCGCTGCTGAAGCGCTTCCTCGCCGCCTATCGCGATTCCGCTGCCTGGATGATCGCGAAGCCGGAGGAAGCCGCGCGCATCGCCGTCACCCGCGCCATCAACGGACGCGACGAGGCTGTGAATCTCGAGATCATCAAGCTGCGCAATGCGTCGAGCGTCTCGGCCACGACGGCACGCGAGGGCCTAGGCCGCTTCGATCTCGACGCCCTGCAGAAGGGCGCCGACACGTTCCGCAGCCTCGGCCTGATCAAGGGCCGGATCGACATGAAGGCCGTCGTGAAGAGCGACCTGATCCCGGCGAAGGACGGCGCGCCGTGAGCTTCCGGGACCGGGCCATCCTCGTCACCGGTGCGAGTCGCGGCATCGGGGCCGCTATCGCAAAGGCCTTCGCGGCCGAGGGCGGAATCGTCGTCGTCAACTACCGGTCGAACGAAGCGGCGGCCGAGGCGGTCGTCGCGGAGTGCCGCGCGCTCGGCGGCGAGGCGCTGGCCATCGCAGCCGATGTCACCTCAGCTGAGGCCGTCTCCGCCATGGCGACGCGCATCGCGGAGGAGGTCGGCCGGCTCGACGTCGTCGTCAACAACGCCTTCGCGCCCTATCGCTTCGATCCCGACAATCGCGCCCGCTTCTGGGAGACGCCCTGGGAAGCCTACGAACAGCAGTTCGAGGGCGCGGTGAAGGCGGCTTACACGATCAGCCGCGCGATGCTGCCGCTGCTCCAGCGCCGCAGCGGCGCCGCCATCGTCAACCTCGCCAGCGATCTGGTGACGCGGCCGAGCATTCCCTATCACGACTACACCACGGCCAAGGCGGCGCTGATGGGCTTCAGCCGCAATCTCGCAGCCGAGCTCGGCCCGCTCGGCATCCGCGTGAACTGCGTCGCGCCGGGGCTGGTCTACCCGACGCAGGCGAGCGCGACGACGCCGGAGGAGGTCCGCGAGATGCTGATCGCGCAGACACCCTTGCGCCGGATCGCGACGCCGGAGGATGTCGCCGGCCCCGTGCTCTTCCTCGCCAGCGACTGGAGCCGCTTCGTCACCGGACAGGTGCTCCATGTCGATGGCGGGCTGGTCATGGCCTGAGCAGCCGTTTTGATTTTCCCTCAGCCCTCGTCCTGAGGAGCAGCCGTAGGCTGCGTCTCGAAGGATGCTTCAGGAAATTCCGGAGTCATCTGGGACATCCTTCGAGACGCCGCTTCGCGGCTCCTCAGGATGAGGGCTTCAGTTGTCCAAACGCCTCCCGAGAGGCGCCCTCACTCGGCCTTCTTGCCGGCGGCGTCGAACTGCTTGAGATAGGCCAAAAGGTCGGCGATGCGCTTCTCGTCCTTGAGGCCGGCATAGATCATCTTGGTGCCCGGAACCTTGGCGCGCGGGTTCTGGATGTATTCGGCGAAGGTCGCCTCGTTCCAGGTGAGGCCGGAATCCTTCATCGCCGCGCTGTAGCTGTAGCCGTCGCGTGCTCCGGCCTTATGGCCGATGACGCCGTTGAGGGCGGGGCCGACCAGATTCTTGGCGCTCTCGCCGACCTGATGGCAGGCGCGGCACTGGGCATAGACCTTCTCGCCGGCGGCAGCGTCCTGCGCATGGGCAGGCTGGATGGCAGCCGCGAGCAAGGCGGCGCCGGCGAGGATTGAGAGTTTCATCTTGGAGAATCCTATGGCTTCGGAGCGAAGGGGTTGACCCAGCCGCCGCCCTGGGCCGGCGCCTTCGGCGGGAAGGCCTGCGCGAGATAGTCGAGCAGGGTCTTGCGCATCTCCGGATCGGGCTCCGGCATGCTGTGCTTCTCGGTCATCCAGTTGAGCGTCTCGTCCCAGCGGGCGCGATCCATGCCCTGCCGGCCGACGACCTTCATCGAATGACAGGCGATGCAATAGCCGAAAGTCTCCTCGCGGCCGGGAAAATCAGGCAGCGTTTCAGGGGTTTCCTCCTGCGCGAAACCGGCGGAGGGGGCGAGGAGGATGGCCGCGAGAGCGGCCATCCGGAGTGTAAAAGCAAACCGCATCATCAGCCGACCAGGACCGCGATGCGATGGAGCGGATTGGAGCCGTAGCCCTGCGGGTTCCAGTTCGTCGCGACATGCGGCTGGGCAACGCCACGGGAATCGGTCGCGCGGGCCCAGAGCTCGAAATAGCCCTCGCTCGGCAAGGTCACCTTCCCGGTCCAGCGCACCCAGTCATAGCGGTTCTTTGGCTTGGCGAGCGTCATGGCATGCCAGCGCTGGCCGGCATCGAAGGACACCTCCACCTTCGCAACCTCGTGGTCGCCCGCCCAGGCCGCACCGCGCAGGGCGACCTCGCGCGTCGCCGCCGGCAGGCGCGTGCCGTTGGCGGGCGCGCTGATGATCGAGCGCACCGGCATCGAGGTCAGGTCGGCGAAATTGGTCTTGCCGTCTGCGTTCGAGCCGGGAACGATCGGCACCGTCGGGACGCGGTAGGAGGTGCCACCCATGCCCTGCCCGTCATGCGGCGTCGCGCGGACCAGGATCCGGTTCAGCCATTTCGACGAGAGCGAGGCCGGCCAGCCCGGCACGACCAGGCGCAGCGGGCCGCCATGGATATGCGGCAGCGGCTCGCCATTCATCGCCCAGACGATCAGGCAATGCGGCTCCAGCGCCTTCTCGATCGGCATGCCGCGCGAGACCGCGTCCTTGGTGGTGTCGCCGGAGAGATGCGGATCGGCGCCGTAATGGCCGGTGAACTTGGCGGAGGCCTTCAGGCCGGCCGCCTTCAACACGTCGGCGAGACGCACGCCGGTCCACTCGGCGCAGCCGGCGCCGCCATTGGTCCATTGGTTGCCGCGGGCGGCCGGCGTGTAGAAGGAGCGGCCGTTGCCGCCGCATTCCAGGACCATGCGGAAGGTCTGCGGGGTGAAGCGGGATTTCAGCTCCGCGACCGTGAGCGTCAGCGGCTTGTCGACCTCGCCCTCGATCTTGAGCTGCCAGCCATCGATATCCTTGATCGGCTCCGGGATCTGGCCGTTGTTGCGGATGAAGAACTTGGAGATCGGCGTGGTGTCGTCGTCGAGCAGGTTCTCAGGCGTCTCGGCGACGAGGGGACGGTCGCCGAGCAGGGTCAGGCCCTTGTCCTTGCCGGGATAGTCGAAGGGCTGCGGCCCCTTGGGCGGCGCCGCGGCCGGCGCAGCGCCTTGCGCGGCAGCTGGTGAAATCATGGGCAAGCGCGGCAGGCCGCCGGCGGCGAGGCCCAGCGCAGCAAGGCTGCCACCAAGCAGAAGACGTCGCGATGTACGGGGGGTATCGGTGGCGCCGGCAGCAGGCACGGCATCGGTAGCGTCTGCGCCCTCGCGCAGGTCTGCTTCGTTGAACATGGCGTTTCTCCCGAGGACATATTCCTCGTTGGAGACGACGCATCAGGGCTTCGATTTATTCCAACCCAAGAGAATCTTTTTTCAGCCGACGCAGGCCGGCCCGACGCTGCGGGCCTCGGCGAGCGCCGCGACCTGCTCGCGCGGGACGCCGGGCTCGTCCCGCGTGATCCTTGCCACCAGCGCGGCGATGCCGTCGAGACGGGCCGGATCGATCCCGCGGCCGAGCAGGGCATAGCTCGCCCGTTCGCCGCGCCAGGCGCGGACCAGCAGGCCGTCGCGGTCCTGCACCGCCGGCTGCGGCGGCAGCGCCGCCTCGACCGGGGCAATCCAGAGGCCGACGCGACAACCATTGGGCCCGACATAGCCGGCGAGCATACCGCCACCGCGACGCCCCGCCGGATCGAGCGAGAGGTGGACGAGGCGCAGCGCGGCGAGCGACAGGTCCGGCAAGGCTCCTGCTTCGGCACCGGCGAGCTCGACGCCGAGGCGCGGCGCCGTGCCGGGAGGGGACTGGGTGAGCCAGAGCTGATGCGCGGCAATCGCAACGGAGAGCGATGAATCATTCACTGTCCGCAGGCCGATGCCGAGCGAGGCCGCGCCGGCGAGCAGAGCGAGGCAGGCAGCCGCAGCCCAGGGCGCCCAGCGCGGGCGGGCTCGCGGCAGAGCCAGGGGCGGTGGCGCGGGCATGGGCGATGCGGCTTTCACGGTCGCACGCAGCCGCGTCAGCGTCGCGACCTGCGCTGCAGCCTCGCGGTCATGAGCGAGCGCCGCCGCGACCCTGGCGGCTTGATCGGGCTCCAGCTCGCCGTCGACATAGGCGTTGAGCGTAGTCCAGGAAAGGCGTTCGCGTCCGGTCACTTAATTGCTGGCTCGTTTGCGCTGCTGCACAGCGAAGGGGCGGACACTCCCACCCTCGATCGCATTCAGAAGCAAAAGCCGCGCCCGGCTGAGGCGGCTCATCACGGTTCCCACGGGCACGCCCAGAATATCCGCCGCCTCGCCATAGCGGAAGCCGGCGAGATCGACCAGTTCGACGATCTCGCGATAAGGCTGCTCGAGACGCTCCAGCGCCTGCCGGACGGTGATGACCGCGATCATCCGATCATCATGGCGCCATTGCTCGTCTTCCAGCGCCTCCTCGGCTGCGACAGCGCTGACCTCGCCGCGGCGATGTTCGTCGATCCAGATATTGCGGAGGATCGCGAAGAGCCAGGCCCGAACGCGCTCGTCTTCATCCGGCGGCGCGGCGGCGAGCGCCTTGGTCGCGCAGGATTGCAGCAGATCGGCCGCGCGGTCGCGGCTGCCGCTCAGGCGCAGCGCATAGGAGAACAGGCGCTCCCAGTTCTGGCGCAGCGCACGCTCGACGATGATACGCAAGGACCAGGCCCTCCGCAGCGGATGCGCCCTGTCTATCGCACCCGCCGGGCGGCTCCAAGCCTGGCCAAATGCACCATCCCAACGAAAAGCCCCGCCGGTTGGGCCGGCGGGGCTTGTGGCAGAGCAAGGCTCGCGCTGGAACGGATCAGGCCGCGTCGGCGCGGTCGGCGTTCATGACCTTGGCCCAGGCCGCGACGAAGTCGTCGACGAATTTCCGGGCGTTGTCGTCCTGGGCATAGACCTCGGCATAGGCGCGCAGCACCGAATTCGAGCCGAAGACGAGGTCGACGCGGGTCGCGGTCCACTTCACCGCGCCGGTCTTGCGGTCGCGGATCTCGTAGAGGCCGTTCGCGGTCGGCACCCAGCTGTAGTGCATGTCGGTGAGGTTGACGAAGAAGTCGCTGGTCAGCGCGCCGACCCGGTCGGTGAACACGCCATGCTTCGTGCCGCCATGGTTGGTGCCGAGCACGCGCATGCCGCCGAGCAGCACCGTCATCTCCGCCGCCGTCAGGCCGAGCAGCTGGGCGCGGTCGAGCAGCATCTCCTCGCCGGTGACGACATAGGCTTCCTTCTGCCAGTTGCGGAAACCGTCGGCGAGCGGCTCCAGCACCGCGAAGGAAGCCGCATCGGTCTGCGCGTCGGTGGCATCGCCACGGCCCGGCGCGAAGGGCACGGTCACATCGAAGCCGGCAGCCTTGGCAGCCTGCTCGACGCCGACATTGCCGGCGAGCACGATGACGTCGGCGACGCTCGCGCCGCTCGCAGCCGCGATCGGCTCCAGCACAGCGAGAACCCGCGACAGTCGCGCCGGCTCGTTGCCGGCCCAGTCCTTCTGGGGCGCCAGGCGGATGCGGGCGCCATTGGCGCCGCCGCGCTTGTCGGAGCCGCGGAAGGTGCGGGCGCTATCCCAGGCGGTCGAGACCAGATCAGCGGTCGACAGGCCGCTCGCGGCGATCTTCGCCTTCACGGCGGCGACATCGTAACCGACGCGGCCGGCCGGGACCGGGTCCTGCCAGATCAGCTCCTCGGACGGGACGTCCGGGCCGAGATAACGCGACCTCGGGCCGAGATCGCGATGGGTCAGCTTGAACCAGGCGCGGGCGAAGGCATCCGAGAACGCGTCGAAATCGTTGAGGAAGCGCTCCGAGATCGCCCGGTAGGCCGGATCGACCTTCAGGGCCATGTCGGCATCAGTCATCATCGGGTTGCGGCGGATCGCAGCGTCCTCCACGTCCACCGGCTTGTCCTTGTCGGCGATCGAGACCGGCTCGTACTGCCAGGCGCCGGCCGGCGACTTGCGCAGCTCCCAGTCATGGCCCAGCAGCATCTCGAAGAAGCCGTTGTCCCAGCGCGTCGGATGGGTGGTCCAGGCACCCTCGATGCCGCTGACGACCTGATCGCGGCCGATGCCACGGCCCTTCCGGTTCATCCAGCCGAGGCCCTGATCCTCGATGGCGCCGCCTTCCGGCGCCGGGCTGAGATTGGCTGCGTCGCCGTTGCCATGGCCCTTGCCGATGGTGTGGCCGCCGGCGGTGAGCGCGACGGTCTCCTCATCGTCCATCGCCATGCGCGCGAAGGTCTCGCGCATCATCGCGGCGGTCTTGAGCGGATCCGGCTTGCCGTTGACGCCTTCCGGATTGACGTAGATCAGGCCCATCTGGACGGCCGCCAGCGGGTTCGCCAGCGTCTTGGCGTCGGCAACGTTGCCATAGCGATTGTCGCTCGGCGCCAGCCACTCCTTCTCCTCGCCCCAGTAGATGTCCTTCTCGGGGTGCCAGATGTCCTCGCGGCCGAAGGCGAAGCCGAAGGTCTTCAGGCCCGCGACCTCATAGGCGATCGTCCCGGCGAGTGCGATCAGGTCGGCCCAGCTGACGCGGTTGCCGTATTTCTTCTTGATCGGCCAGAGCAGGCGGCGCGGCTTGTCGGTATTGGCATTGTCCGGCCAGGAGTTCAGCGGGGCGAAGCGCTGGTTGCCGGTGCCCGCGCCGCCACGGCCGTCGGAGATGCGATAGGTGCCGGCGGCATGCCAGGTCATGCGGGCCATGGTGCCGACATAGCTGCCCCAGTCGGCCGGCCACCAGTCCTGGCTGTCGGTCATCAGCGCGCGGAGGTCGTTCTTCAGCGCCGCGACGTCGAGCTTCTTCAGCTCCTCGCGATAGTTGAAGTCCTTACCGAGCGGATTGGTCTTGCCGTCGTGCTGGTGGAGAATGTCGAGGTTTAGGGCATTGGGCCACCAGCCGGTGACGGTGTCCCCGGACTGGGTCGCCCCGCCATGCATGACCGGGCATTTGCCGGCCGTCTTCACGTCGTTGCCGTCCATGATATCCCCCTTCGGAGCCTGCTGAATCGGGTCTTTCCGGAAGGCGCCTGACGCCTCGCGCCGGAAGGCGGCGCGTCCCGCACCCGCTCGAAGCCGATGCCGCGCCGTTCCATTCGAATGGTTCTAGGGAAAAGCCATCATAATGAGAACTTGAATTTTCAAATAACTACGATAATTTTTTCAAATGATATCGATCAAACACCTCCGCTACTTCGCGGCCCTGGCCCAGCACCGCCATTTCGGCCGGGCCGCGGATGCCTGCGCGATCAGCCAGCCGGCCCTGTCGCTGCAGATCAAGGATCTGGAGGATCTGCTCGACGCGCAACTGGTCGAGCGCGACCGCCGGCAGATCCGGCTGACCAGCCTCGGCGAAGCCTTCGCCGGACGGGCCCAGCATATCCTGCGCTCGGTGGACGAACTGGCGGATCTGGCGCGGGCTTCGAGCCCGTCATTGGGGGGAAGGCTGCGCATCGGCATGATCCCGACGGTCGCGCCCTATCTCCTGCCGGCGGTGATCCGGCGCCTGACGGAGCGCTTTCCGGCGGTCGACCTGCGCCCGCGCGAGGCGGTGACCGGCAAGCTGACGGAAGACCTCGTCACCGGCGGCCTCGATGTCGCGGTGATGGCCCTGCCCGTCTCCGAACCCTCCTTGCAGGATCACCCGCTGTTCGACGAGGAGTTCGTCCTGGTGCGCGCCCTGGCCGACCGGCACAAGCCGCCGCCCAGCGTGGAGAACCTGCGCGCGATGCGCCTGCTCCTGCTGGAAGAAGGACACTGCTTCCGCGATCAGGCGCTGGCCTTCTGCAACATGACGTCAGGCCTATCGCAGGACCCGATGGAGGGCAGTTCGCTCGCCACCCTGGTGCGCATGGTCGGCGCGGGCATGGGCGTGACGCTGATTCCGGAAATGGCGGTCGCGGCGGAAACCTCGGCCGTGGAGGTCAGCATCGCCCGGCTGGCGGAACCGCAACCGAGGCGCCGCATCGGCCTGGTCTGGCGCAAGACGAACCCGCTGGCCGAGCATTTCGTGCAGGTCGGCGAGATCGTCCGCCAGGAACACGATGTCCTGCGCCGCCATGGCGGCGCGGCGCGGCTTCCCGGTACAGGCCTGCGGGGCGGATCAGACCGCCCCGACGACCTGACACGTCACCCATAGGAGCAGGCCGAGCCAGCCGACCTGTATCGCGCCCAGGAACAGCGCGAGCATGAATGTCGTGCTGCGCTCGCCCTTGGTGGTGCCGACGGCCGTTGAATCCATTGCGATTATGACCTGCTCCATCACCGATGGGGCAGATCTAGCGCGCAGATGACGCTACGGAAACAAGATGGTGAACTTATCGTAAATGCGACAGAGGCGGCCAGCTCGCGCCACGCCGCCTCTGAAAGTCTTCTCGACAATGAAATGCGGCCCGTTACCGGGCCGCCGTTCGATGGCTAACGACTGTGGCAGCCGCTCACCAGCCGCGGTGACGGCGGTAATAGCCCGGAGGCGGGCCGTAGCCGGGGCGCGGGCCGTAACCATAGCCATAGCCGGGTCGGGGACCGTAGCCCGGCCGGGGACCATAGCCGTAGCCGCGGCCATAGCCGCCACCCCGCCCATGGCGCTGCTGCCGCATCGTCTCGCGCATGATCATGTGGCGCCGTTCGGCGGCCGCCGACCACGTGTATTCCGCGGCCTGCTTGTCCAGCCGCTGAGCGGTCGAGGCCGGCAGTTCCTCCGAGGCCATCGCCGGCGCCGCCAGCGACAGGCCGACGCCCAGAGCAGCGAGCATGAGGAATTTACGCATATGTTTCTCCTTGAGCTGACCGCATTAAACGCGACAGCACACCAACGGTTCATGAACCGCATTGTTGGCTTATGTTCATCGGGACCTGCGCTCATCAAGGCCCGACCGCCGGATACCCTGCGGGTCTCGACGTGTTGCGAGGCCGTTTTGAATCCCGGATTGGGGCGGGGGCGTGGCATGCCCGGCCACGCGAGCATCTGCTTGATCTCTCACGAGATCCACCCGGCCTGCGGTACCGCCGCAACGACGGTCAAGCCAGACCGTGTCCGCAGGAACCGGAAATGCATGGCTGACGACGCAGTCTCGACGGAACCGGTCTGTGCCGATTTCCCTGCCCACTGGGAAAATGCAGGGAAATGGCCGAAACTGCGCGGCTATGCGGACCAATACCGAGGTATTCGCGCCGGTTGTTCAAAGCAACGCCCCTCGACGGGTTGTCGCCACCGCGAACCAGCCAGCAGCCAACTCGGCGGCGCATAGGAGCTTCCAAAGGCGCCGGATGGCGTTCTGGCGATCTCACTGCAGTGATGCATCGCGGAAACCGTCGCCCTAAGAATCCGGCCGAACCTGAAAGTGATGGTTGTTGCCGTTCATCCGACGCGGCTCTCCGGAGAGGGTTTGCTCCACCTCTTGCTTGAACTCCCCCCAGCAAACGTACTCGCGACCGCAGCCGCTGCACTTGACAAGGGCCGAGTCGATCAGCTCGGCAGGGAGAATGACCGAGATGCTACCACAATTATCGCACGCGAAATTCGACAGGGTTGTCACACCTAGCATGTGCGTCTCCCAGCATGTCCCGAGGCAACCTCAGCGCCCATTGCGACCAAGTCCGTAGTCGAGCCGATCCCAAGAAAAAATTCTTGATGGTTGGCAAGAACACGGATGACCGGTTCGATCGTGAACCGGCCGACCTTTCGAGGCCGGGGCCATGGCTGACCCGGGAGGGGGAAGTTGGGGCGGCGTCTCCGAAATACCCGCCCGCCTCCAAGAACCGCGCGTTCGCCTCTGAGGACCCGGCGCCTATCTCTCCCGGAATGCTCGCGCAATCTGGTCCGAAAGCGGCTTGGCGAAATAGGACAGAACCGTTCTCTGCTGCGTACGCACGAAAACCTCGACAGGCATGCCCGGCCCGACCTTTGCCCCCTGGAGCCGTTCGAGCTCGCCGTCCAGGATGGCGACGCGAAGCGTGTAGAAATCTTGCCCCGTTCGCTGATCGACGGTGAGATCGGGAGATACGCGGGACACTTCGCCCTCGATCTCAGGCGTGGTCCGCTGATTGAGGGCCGAGAAACGCAGCCCAGCGCGCTGCCCGGAGTACACCTGCTCGATATCCTGAGGTCGCACCCTCGCCTGTACCGTCAGGCGATCAGAGGCAGGCACGATCAGCATCAAGGTTTCGCCCGGAGAGGCGACGCCGCCAATCGTGTGAACCGCCATCTGGTGCACAGTGCCGGATTGGGGAGCCCGGATATCCACACGCTTGAGCTGGTCCTCCGCTGTGACTTTCCGTTCAACCAGCTCGGAAATCTTGCCACGAAGATCGGCGAGCGTCTTGCCGACTTCGGTGCGAAGATCCTCATCGATCTGAAGGATCTGCAGCTCGGTCTCGGTGATCTTGCCTTTGGCTTGAGCCACCGATGAGACCAGGGTGCCTTTCTCGCCGGTGATACGTGCAGCATCCTGTCAAACGGCACGCAATGTTGCCCCCCAATCGGCGTCCAATCTTGACCCCTTGATGGGCTGAGACGGTGAGGAGGTGGCGCGGCGCAGCTGGTTTGGGTTGCGCAGCCGCGCCGGCTCCGGGTCGCAGGCGGCGCAGTTGCCTCAGAGCCTGTTCTTGAAGCGCCAGCTCTCGTTGCCGGTCTCGACGATGTCGCAGTGATGGGTTAGCCGGTCGAGGAGCGCCGTGGTCATCTTGGCGTCCCCAAAGACGGAAGGCCATTCGCCGAAGGCGAGGTTGGTGGTGACGATGACGGAGCTCTGTTCGTAGAGCCTGCTGATCAGATGGAACAGCAACTGGCCGCCGGACTGGGCGAAGGGGAGATAGCCAAGTTCGTCGAGAACGATGAAGTCCATGCGAGAGAGATAGTCGGCCATACGGCCCTGCCGGCCGGCGCGGGCTTCGGCCTCGAGCTTGTTGACGAGATCGACGACGTTGAAGAAGCGTCCCCGCGCGCCGGCACGGATGCAAGCTCGGGCGATGGCGATGGCGAGATGGGTCTTGCCGGTCCCGGTGCCACCGACGAGGACGACATTGCGCTGATGGGCGATGAAGTTGCCGCCTGCGAGGTCGTGGACGAGCGTCTCGTTGAGCGGCGTGCCGTCGAAGACGAAGTCGCCGACATCCTTGGCGAGGGGCAGCTTGGCGATGGTGATCTGGTACTTGATGGAGCGCGCCTGCTTCTCGGCAATCTCCGCCGATAGCAGATCGCCGACGATGCGCTGGGGTTCGTGCTGGCGCTTCACCGCCGTGGTGATGATCTCGTCAAAGGCGGCCTTCATGCCGTAGAGCTTGAGTTCGCCCATGGTGGCGAGAATCTCCGAGCGTTCCATCACACGGCTCTCCTGAGGCTGTCGTAGCGGGCACAATCGGCGGCGGGCTCATGGCGCAGGCGCAGCGCATCGGGCGTCATGATGGTGATCGCAGCAGCCGGCTCCCGGCGTCGGGCCAGGATGTTGAGGATGACGTCGGCTGAATGCACGCCTTGCTTCAGCGCTTCGGCGCAGGCGGCTTCGACCGCCGGCAAGCCGTCGCTCAGCACCGTAGTCAGGATATCGACCATCTGCCGGTCCCCATCCCGCACTGCTGCCAGCTTCCGGCGCACCCGGTCCAGCCCGGCCGGAAGAACCCAGTCCTTGAAGGGCGCGCCATTGCGCAGGGCGCCCGGCTTGCGGGCCAACACCGGGACATAGTGCCAGGGATCGAAGGTTGTCTGATCGCGGCCGTAGCAGCGGGCATGCTCACCGACGATGCGACCGTTCTGGCGCAGTTCGACGCGATCGGCATAGGCACGGATCTCGACGGGGCGGCCGATCGCGCTGGCTGCGACCGAGTACTTGTTGTTGTCGAAGCGCACCAGGCAGGTCTTCGACACGGCAGCCGGCAAGGCATGGAAGCCGTCGAAGCGCCCGGCATACGCAACGAGGCTCGGCCGCTCGGCTTCGAAGGCCTCCCAGATCGTTACGTCGCGCCGCTCGGGATGGCGATGCGCCTTGGCATAGTTGATCACCTGGTCCATCAGCCAGGCGTTCAGCTCGTCATAGTTCTTGACCCTGAGCCGGGGCGCAAAAAAGCGCTCGCGTACGAGGCCGACCTGGTTCTCGACCTGGCCCTTCTCCCAGCCCGAGGCCGGCGTGCACGCGACGGGGTCGACCAGATAGTGGCTGCACATCTGCATGAAGCGCCGGTTATAGGCGCGCTCCTTGCCGACGAAGATGGTCTCCACCGCCGTCTTCATGTTGTCGTAGATGCCGCGTGTGCAGGCGCCTTTGAAGAAGGCGAAGCCCCGGTCGTGGGCGTCGAAGACCATCTCCTGGCTCTCGCGCGGATAGGCCCGCACGAACGGCATACGCGAATGGCAGAGCCGGAGATGAGCGACCTTCACCTTGGTCGTGACGCCGTTGACGACGACGATCTCGTGGCTCCAGTCGAACTGGTAGGCTTCGCCGGGCGCGAAGTTCAACGGGATATAGGCATCGGCGGTAACCGCAGACTGGTCGCGGCGCCAACTCCGCGCATAGCGGCGGACAGCATCATAGCTGCCATCGTAACCGCGGCCCCGCAACTCCTCGAAGACCCGGATCAGCGTCAGGCGCTCACGCGCCGGCTTGCCCTCGTTCGCCATCAGCAGCCGGTCCAGGTCGGGGCGCCAGGGGCCGATCTTCGGCTGGGGCTGAACCTTCCGCTCGTACTCGAACGACGTCGCGCCCGAGCGCAGCACCTTGCGCACCGTGTTCCGCGAGACGTGAAGCTCGCGGACAATCTCCTTGATCGTCTTCCCCCGGACCGAAAACTCGCGCCGGATCCGCGCAATCGTATCCACGCCCTTCATCCCCCGCCCGCCCATTTGAAACCAAAACGGGCAGTCTCACCGAAAACGGCTCAAGGGGGTCAAAGTTGGATGCCGATCCCCCGCCTTAAGGGGTCAAACTTGCACACGATGACGTAATTGCTGCCGCTGAGCCCCTGACTTCAGAGTGACGGACGGCAGGCAGCGGCGCCGGCCCGAGCACGGGATGGTCATCATGAAACAATATGTCGGGCTGGATGTATCGCAGAAAGAGACCAGCGTTTGCGTCGTCGATGAATCTGGAAAGGTCGTCTTTCAAGGCAGGGCGAGGTCCGATCCCGGGGCTTTGGCTGAACTGCTGAGCAAGCGCGCGCCGAGCGCCGAGCGGATCGGCTTTGAGACCGGCGCGATGTCGAGCTGGCTGTGGCATGAACTCAACCGGATCGGCCTGCCCGTCGTCTGCATCGACGCCCGGCACGCGAAAGCCGTGCTGTCGGTTCGCATGAACAAGAGCGACGAGAACGACGCCCAAGGCCTGGCGGAGTTGGTTCGGGTCGGCTGGTACCGAGAAGTCAAAGTGAAGAGTGCAGAGAGTCAGGCAACCCGATCCCTGCTCGTCGCACGCTCGAGGCTTGTCGCCATCCGCCGCGATCTGGAGAACCAGATCCGTTCGATGCTGAAGGAATATGGGCTGCAGTTCAGCCGATCGATTGGTGCGCAGTTCCGGCGAAAGGTCCTGGAGCTGGTTGTCGAGGGTCATCCGCTCCGATCCGTGATTGGCGCGCTCCTCAGCGTCCATGAACAGGCTTGCGAGGAACAGGAGAAACTCGATCGTCAGGTCCGGCGCCTCGCTCGTGACGACTGCACCACGCGCCGGCTGATGACGGTTCCTGGCGTCGGCGTGGTGACGGCGCTGACCTACCGCCACACGATCGATGATCCCTCGCGCTTCTCCTCGGCCAGCGATGTCGGTGCCTACCTGGGTCTGACTCCGCGGCGAAAGCAATCCGGGGAAACGGATGTTAGCGGCCGTGTCTCGCATTGGGGAGATCGCCTGCTGCGAACCTATCTCTACGAGGCAGCCAGCGTCCTGATGCATCGAACGAAGAAATGGTCGCCGCTGAAAGCATGGGGCATTCGTCTCTCCAAGCGGATCGGTATGAAGAAGGCCAAGGTGGCCGTCGCACGCAAGATGGCCGTGCTCCTCCACTGCATCTGGGTCGACGGCACCAGCTTTGAATGGGGAAGCGAAAAGACGGCATAGTTGTTATCCGCGTCAACCTGCTCACGGGAGCCACTCTCGGCACTCGCGATGTCCCCGCCGGGACGGCGGTTGTGGTGACCTCGTTGTTTCGGCTGACGTCCACTGGAACGTCGTTGCACACGTTGAGGCACCCGACCCGTACATCATCATGAGGCGCTCGACCTCGGAAAGGACCATGACCCCGGCGATGACGGCGCGAAATCTGAGGTTGACAGCTACCCGCAATTAAAGGGCCGAAACACAAACCCGCTACTGCGTGGTTGGTTCCACGCGGGACCTGACGCGCCGCCGCCGGTGGATCCCGGCTTTGGACCCTGGAGGATTTCCCAATGGCGTCTCGCCGCAGTTTTCTCCTCGCCGCTGGTAGCCTCGCGGCCTCAGGGCTTCATGGATTGGAGGCATTCGGCCAAGATTCGGCATTGAGCCGCAAGACTTCAAGCGCGCCTACCCAGAGCGAGGCGCCCGGAACCGGCCGTAGGTTGTACGTCGCCCCCACCGGCGAGGACGACGACGACCCGGAGCGGGGCACCGTCCAGCGCCCGTTCGCCACGCTTCCTCGCGCCTTCTCCCACGCCTACGGCGGCGATACGATCCTGCTGCGAGGGGGAGAATACGGCTTCGACGGCGCCGCCGAAGGATGGCTTCTCGCTGGTCGCGGCGGAGAGCCGGGACGTCCGATCGTCATCGAGAACTATCCCGGCGAGGTTCCCGTGATCGACGGAGCCGCAATGAGGCCCCCGACACAACGGTATCAGGCGTGGCCTTCGCGCAATTCAGCCGGCGGGTTTGCGCTTGTTATCATGGATGCGTCCCACCTGACCCTGCGCGGACTTACCGTTCGCCATGGCCCGATGGGCGGGTGCTTCGTCAACGGCACACATCACAACTTGTTGATCGAGCGCTGCGTCTTTCGCGACAATGGCTGGCTCAACGACGAGTATGGCACCGGCCTGGGAATCCTCGGGAAAGGCGATCACAACATCGTGCGCAATTGCGATTCCTTCGGCAATCACGGCGGAGGGCCGGGCGCAACGGGCGGAAATGCCGATGGGATCTCGGTTTCGCTCAACGACAGCACCGGCACCATCGTCACCGGTAACCGCGCTTGGCGCAACACGGACGACGGCTTCGACTTCTACAACACCTCGCGGGCCAAGGACAGCCTCAGCACCTCACCATGCCTTATCGATCAGAACTGGTCCTTCGAGAACGGATACAACTCCGACGGCTCGATCAACCCTACCGAGGCTGGCGACGGCTGCGGTTTCAAGCTGGGAGGGCGGCGCTCAGGCGCCACCGGCCTCTATGGCGGTCACACGGTGACCCGGTGCCTTTCTTGGAGCAACAAGACAAGCGGTTTTGATGACAACAGCTATAATGGCGGAATGCTGCCGATGGCCATCTTCAACAATGTCTCGTTCAACGATGCGCGCAGCGAGGTAGGTTACGCCTTCATCATTGAGCATAATGCGAGCACGGTGCTTCGGAACAATATAGTCTTCATAAAAGGCGGAAGGCACGACTTCGACATCGAGCTTGCGTCTCAATCGCACAATGCAAGCAACGGTGCGGCCTTAAGGTCCTTCTCGCCAACGAATTTCAAAGTGTCTTTGAACGACTTTCAGTCCATCGACGATGCGATTGCGCGCGGTCCCCGGCAGGCGGACGGCTCCCTGCCGGTCTCGGACTTCTTGAGACTGGCGAAGGGGAGCAGGCTGGTCGGCGCAGGAAGCACGCTCGGGCTGCCACCCACCGTGCCCTCGAACGGGGAGGTTGTCAGCCTCGGGGCCTTCGAGGGGCCATAGCAACGGCCCATTGTCGCGGACTCTGACGCATGCACAGTCCTGCGGCGCGCGCTGCCCCCGACCTTCAGCCCGCTCTGCGGCATGACTGTATCCGCAGCGGCGAAGCAAAGAGTGCCATGGACCGACGCTACCGGCACTGGCGATTCCGCCAAGGATCGCGGCGCGCTACACAAACACCGTCGCAGAAACTGCTCAGTCACCCAGAGGGCACGGTTCAGCTGAATGCATGGCTGGGGCGCCAGGATTCGAACCTGGGAATGGCGGTACCAAAAACCGCTGCCTTACCACTTGGCGACGCCCCAATGTGCGGCGCCTTCTAGAACGCGGCGGCGCGACGCGCAACCGTCAAGCCACCGCATCTTTTGCCCGCTCGGCAAGAATTCCTCCACAACCTGCAAAGAGCCTGTTGCGCCGGAGCCGCGTGCTGGCTATAAGCCGCCCACCAGCGGATCGGAGTGTGGCTCAGCCTGGTAGAGCACCTCGTTCGGGACGAGGGGGTCGCAGGTTCAAATCCTGCCACTCCGACCAAAATTTCCCGAGATATTTCAAGCAGTTGAGACGACGGCCCTTCGGGGCCTTTTTCTTGTCGCTCTCGCCCTCCCCCTAGCCTGACACCGTCACGCACCCGTCAAATGGCATGTCTATTGCGTCGCCTCCGAAACGGAGACGACCATGCTGCGCGACTGCCCGACCGATGCGAAAGCCACGCTCGCCCTGATCGCCCTTTCGGCGATCTGCATCCTGGGCTGGCTCGCCGACCTCGGCCTTTGAACACGATCCCCGGCTGCCCGCCTCTGTCGCCGGGCCCAGACAGCCTCTAAAGTGCGGTCTCATCGAATCGAACGGTCGGGGCCATGAAGCGCATCACCCTCCTTGCCGGCATCCTCGGATTGGCCGTGTTTCTGTCCGGTTGCGACAAATGCGGCAATTTCAACCCGTTGTTCGGGCCCTATGACACCAAGAGCTGCAGCGGCAAGTCGAACAGCTGACGCGCATCAGCAGCGATGAGCGACGAGATCGAGTTCGACCGCAGCGCGACAACGGAAGCCGGCACGGTCGCGAGCCTGTCCCCGCTGGTGCGCCGGATCGTCGCCGGCAATGGCGGGCCGATGACCTTCACCGGCACCTGCTCCTATATCGTCGGCCGCGGCACGGTCGCGATCATCGATCCCGGCCCGGACGACCCCGGTCATGTCGAACGCCTGCTGGCGGCGGTTCGCGGCGAGACGGTCAGCCATATCGTCGTCACGCATACCCATCGCGACCACTCGCCTGCGGTGCCGGCCCTGAAAGCCGCGACCGGCGCGACGGTGGTCGGCTGCGGGCCGCATCGCCCGTCGCGGGAGCTCGGGCCGGGCGAGGGCCGCGTGCTCGATGCCGCAGCCGACACTGATTTCGTACCGGACCAGGAGATGGGCGACGGCGATACCGTCTCCGGGCCCGGCTGGAGCCTGGCCGCCGTCGCGACGCCCGGCCACACCGCCAACCATCTCGCCTTCACGCTCGCCGAGGAAGAAACCCTGTTCTCCGGCGACCATGTCATGGCCTGGTCGACATCGGTCGTCGCCCCGCCGGATGGTTCGATGGCCGCCTATATGGCCTCGATCGAGAAGCTGCGCGGGCTGGAACATGCCCGCTACTGGCCGGGCCATGGCGGCCCGGTGAACGAGCCGCAGCGTTTCCTGCGCGGGCTCGTCCAGCACCGCCGCCAGCGCGAAGCGGCGATCCTGAACCGGCTCGGAGCCGGCGACGAGACGATCGCCGCGATGGTGCCGGTGATCTACCAAGGCCTGGCCCCTGCCCTGCATGGCGCGGCCGCGCTCTCGGTGCTGGCCCAGCTCGAGGACCTTGTGCTGCGCGGCGCCGTCCAGTCCAGCGACGCCATTCCGGCCCTCGCCAGTCGCTACAGGCTCGCCTGACGCTGGCCGCTCAGCGGCTGTCCATCAGCAATTCGATCTCGCCGGCAAAGGCCGCGACGCGCGCCGCATTCGCTCCGAGGTCGTGGCTGCCGAGGCGCGAGGCCGAGCGGATGTCGATGCGGCTGCCGTCGACGCGGGGCCTGACGCGGATGGTGATATCCTCGGAAAAGCGCAGGATGCGCCCGCGCGCGACGGCCTCGACCCGCCCCGCGCCGCTGCGCCCGCCGGGCCGCGCCGTCTCCAGAACCTGCCAGCCGAGACCGAGTGCCGCCCGCCTGGCGAGGTCGAAAGCGGCATCGGCCGGCAGTTCGAGCAGGATCGGCACAGCCTTGGGATAGGCCTGCCGCTGCAGGCGCCGGCGCGCGGCAGGGATATCGGGCGGCACCCGCCCGGCCCGGGCCGTCAGCGCGGCCTGCGAGCGGCTGAACGCGGGAGGATCGTCGATATCGGTCGAGACGTCGGCCAATGCCGGCCTGGTCGCGAGCCTGAAGGCGATGTAACCGGCGGGCGCAAGCAGGATGAGCGAAAGCAGCATCGCGCCGGCCGCCATGCCGACGCCGCGATGGCCGGAATACCAGATGCGAATGAAGGCGAGGATGGCGAGGCCGAGCGCCGCGAGCACGAGCGCGTAAGCGCCGAGAACCGGCGCCAGCCCCTCGATGCTCGGCTCCCGCAAGCGCACCAGCAGCAGCGACAGGAGCAGCACCGCGCAGGAAAACCACGCCAACCGCCGGCTCCAGATGGCGGCGCGCGAAACCGGTTCCTCGAAGACGAGACGGCGGTGCATCGCCCTTTCGTGCCCGTGGCGGACCCGGAAGGCAAGTCGGGGAGCGGGGCGAAGCGCAATCTTAATCAAGTCAGCCATAAGACGGCAGGACGAGGCTCGCCCGCTGCCTGCCTCCCGGCCTTCGTCACCGCCTTATCGCCGCATGTCACGCCCCGAGTCCCGCCGTGAAATTCTTCCCCTCGTCGATCCAGAACTATCTCGTCGCCACCATGGCCTGCCTGTGCGTGCCCGGCATCGGGGCGCTGGGCTACATGGCGTATCAATCCATCTCGGAGGTGCGCACCAACATGGAGCTGGGCGAGCTGGCCCAGGCCGACAAGGCCCTGCTGCTCGCCGGCAACGCGATCCGCACCGCGCGCGGACAGGCCCAGACCAGCATCCAGGTCGCCGACGATCCGGTCGCGACGCTGAAGCAGGTCGAGGAGAGCAATCGCAGCCGCATCGCCGATGCCGTCGCCCAGCTCGACGAAACCGGCCTGCCCGGCCGCAAGGAATTGATCGCCGGTATCCTGCAGCAGCAGAAGCTGACCGACGCCCGGATGGCCGATCTCCATGCCGAGGCGGCGAAGCCGAAGGCGCAGCGCAGCCTCGCCGCCACGATGCCCTGGTATAACGGCATCGGCGCGATCGAAGCCGCCATCGTCAAGGCTTCGGACGAGACCTCCAATGCCGCCCGTCTGGCGGACCCGATCCTCGCCGACCTGCAGGGCTTCAAGTCGGCCGGCTGGGACGTCCGCTCGAATTACGGCACGCAGTGCTCGGTGCTCCGCCCGGCCTTCGGCTCGGGCAAGGCGCTGGAAACCGCGCAGATCCGCAAGCTCGGCGAATTGCGCGGCGTCTCCAACGCCTCCGGCGAGACGCTGAAGCAGCTCGCGTCCCGCCCCGGCGTCGGCAGCGAGCTCGCCCGGAAGGTCGGCGTCATGTCCGCCGAGGTCGAGGCCTCGAACCGCAAGATGGACGAATTGATCGGCAAGCTTGGCCAGGGCGCCGGCCCGGTCATCGCGGCGGAAGAGTGGACGAAGCAGTGCAATGGCCCGTTCACGGCTATCGTCTCGGCCGTCACCCAGTCGCTCGACGACATGGTGGTGCGGACCGACAAGAAGCTCAACGCCGCCTGGATCAAGCTCGGCATCGTCGGCGCGCTGCTGGCCGCCCTGCTCGCGATCTGCGTGATGAGCCTGCGCGGCGTGCAGCGCCGGATCGCACGGCCGCTGGTCTCGCTGAAATCCGCTCTCGACGAGATGCAGCAGGGCAATTTCGCCCAGGCCATTCCCGCCGCCCCCTCGCCGGACGAGATCGGCGCACTGAGCGGCGCCCTCGAGGTCTATCGCGAGAACGCGCTCGCGCTCGAGCAGAACCGGCGCGACCGCGAGCTCGCCATGCTCGCCGATGCCGAGCAGGCCGCCCATGTCCAGAAGCTGCTCGGCGAGGTCGCCGCTATCGTCGCCGATGCCCGTAACGGCAATTTCTCCGGCAAGGCACAGGTCGGCGGCATGGAAGGCCCGCTGAAGGAACTCGTCGAGGGCATCAACGAGATCAACGCGGTCGTTGACGGCGCGACGACGGAGTTTGCCGGGGCCTTGTCGGCGATCGCGGGCGGCGACCTGACCAACCGGATCGAGACGGGCTATCGCGG
>NZ_JBMDKB010000034.1:0-35750 GCF_057809495.1 Allobosea sp. FG18 | reverse complement strand
GCATGGAGAACGAGGGCATCGTCGGACCAGCTAACCACGCCGGGAAAAGAGAGATCCTGGTCGAATCCCAGAATCAGCACGACGATTGAGGCTTGCGACGCCGCACGCCCTTGCGGCAACCGGCGCCAGTCCTCAAATTGCCATGACGATGCTGCAACCTCGGCAGCGAACCAGGCGTTGAGACGGAAAGACCGGATCGGGACGCCCGATCTCCCGCGCCAGCGATCTCTAGGCTTCGGCAGGAGTGGCCGCGGCACAAGGAATGGAGCAGCCTTGCTCGACAGATTGACCCCGGCCGCCCGGGCTTCGGCTCTGGTGGCGACGATGATCGGGTGCGGGCTCGTGGCCGGACCGCTGGCGGCCCAGCCATTGCAGCTTCAACCGCCGAAGCCCGCTGCCGCCAAGCCGGCGGCCCCGCGCCTCGTGCTGCCGCCACCCCGGCCTGCCGGGCTCGGTGAGGCGCGCAGCGCCGCCAGCCAGGCCGCTCCGGTTCAGGCTGTCGCATCGAACGCCCCTGCCGTGGCCGCCGCCGCGGCTGAGACGGCCAAGCCGGCAGCCACTCCCGCCAAGGGCAAGCAAGCCCCTCCCGCGACGCAGGAAGAGGCGGTCGAGCGGCTCAACGCCTATCTCAACAGCTTCACGACCCTGCAGGGCAATTTCATCCAGCACGCCTCCAATGGGCGGCGTCTGGAAGGGCGCATCTATATCCAGCGCCCCGGCAAGATGCGCTTCGAATACGAGCCGCCGACCACCACGGAGGTGATCGCGGACGGCACCTCTGTCGCGATCCGTGACAAGCGCCTGGCGACGCAGGATCTCTATTCCATCGGCCAGACGCCCTTGAAATTCCTGGTGCGCGAGAAGATGGACCTGGCGCGCGAGGGCACCCTCAAGGGCGCCAGCGTCGATGGCGACCTCCTCACGGTCCGCATCGAGGACCGCTCGACGCTGGGCGGCACCTCGAAGATCACGCTGAAATTCGACCTCGTTGCCAACGAACTCCGACAATGGATCGTCGTCGATCCGCAGGGTTACGAGACCGCGATCTCGCTCTACAATCTCGACACCCGTCGCCGGCCCGATCCGCAGAATTTCGTGATCGACTATCAGCGCAGGCTCTGACGCCCCCCGCGAGCCGAAAACGGCTTGCCTTTTGCGCCCTGACGACCCAGTTTCCGGCCTCCTCCCTGCCGGAATCCTCGCGTGCAACTCACCGTCACCAGCTGGAACATCAATTCGGTTCGCCTGCGCATCGGCATGGTCGGGGAGTTCCTGACCACTCACGCCCCCGACGTGCTCTGCCTGCAGGAGACCAAGACGCCGGACGAGCAGTTTCCGGCCAAGGCCTTCCACCAGCTCGGCTATGTCCATCAGGCCTTCATCGGCCAGAAGGGCTATAACGGCGTCGCCATCGTCTCGAAATTGCCCTTCAGCGAGAAGGAGGCGATGTCGATGTGCGGCCGCAACGACGCCCGGCACATGACGGTGACGCTCGACAAGGCCGCCGGCCCCGCCGCCGGCATCGCCATCCATAATTTCTACATCCCGGCCGGCGGCGACCTTCCCGATCCCGAGAAGAACGACAAGTTCGCCCATAAGCTCGCCTTCCTCGACGAGATCGGTGCCTGGGGCGTGACGAAGAAGCCGACCGACCGGCCGGCGATCCTGCTCGGCGACCTCAACATCGCGCCGCTGGAGCACGACGTCTGGAGCCACAAGCAACTCCTCGACGTCGTCAGCCACACGCCGATCGAGACGACGACGCTGGAGAAGCTGCGCAGCGAGCTCGGCTGGACCGACGCGGCCCGCACGCTGCGGCCCGAACCCGAAAAGCTCTATTCCTGGTGGAGCTATCGCGCGCAGGATTGGTCGGCAACGAACAAAGGCCGCCGGCTCGACCATATCTGGCTCTCGGACGCGCTGAAGCCGACCTTGCGCGACCTCACCTTCCTGCGCGAGGCCCGCGGCTGGGAGCGCCCCTCCGACCATGTCCCGGTCACCGTGACGCTGGATCTCTGACGAGCCTACGCCGCGCTTCATACCGCAGCGGCCCCTCAGCCATGCCGACCCGTCCTAACCGGCGGGCGAGCCCGCATGGTATGGGCCGGCGGCAAGTTCTCCGGCGAAGCCAGTCCCGTGCAGCCAGCCCCCTCCACATCGCTCTCCTTCCGCGACATGCTGCTCATACTGGCGGTCATGATCGTCTGGGGTACGAATTTCGTCGTCATCCATATCGGCGTCGCGCATTTCCCGCCGCTGCTCTTCGCCGCCCTGCGCTTCACCTTCGCGCTCTTGCCGGCGGTCTTCTTCCTCAAGCGGCCGGACGCGCCCTGGAGCAAGCTCGCCGCCTATGGCGTCCTGATCGGCGCCGGCCAGTTCGGCCTGCTCTTCTTCGCGATCAAGGGCTATATCGCGCCGGGCCTTGCCTCGCTCGTGGTGCAGTCGCAGCCCTTCTTCACCATCCTGCTGGCCGCGGCGATCACGCATGAGCGCGTGCAGCCCTTCCAATTCGCCGGCCTTGCGCTCGCCGCCATCGGCATCGGCGTGATCTTGTGGCACACCGACGGCTCGACCACGCCGCTCGGCATCGTCCTCGTGCTCGGTGCGGCCTTCTGCTGGGCCGCCGGCAATATCGTGGCGCGCAGCACGCCCAAGGTCGACATGCTCGCCTATGTCGTCTGGACCAGCCTGTTCGCGATCCCGCCGCTGCTTGCCCTGTCCTGGACGATCGAAGGCTGGCCGGCGATGCGCGACGGCCTTGTCCATGCGCCAGCCATCGCTTGGGCCGCCGCGATCTGGCAGGCGGTCGGCAATGTCATGTTCGGCTATGCCGTCTGGGGCTGGCTGCTCTCGCGCTATGCCGCTGCCACCGTTGCGCCGACATCCCTGCTGGTCCCGGTCTTCGGGATGGGCGCCGCCGCGATCTGGCTCGGCGAGCCCTTGCCCGGCTGGAAATTCCTCGCGGCCGGGCTGGTGCTCTCCGGCCTGTGCCTCAACAGCCTCTGGCCGCGCTTCGCCGCGATCCGGGCGGCGAGACACCCGCCCTCGTCCTGAACGACCGGGCTACTTCCGGTCGATTGCGCTCAGCGCTTCCTGAACGGCGGTGAGTTCACCGACGAAACCCAGCAATCGTTCTCCGATCGCGTTCGCGATGGCCTCGGCCGAATCAGGCGATTCGCCGAGCACGCGCCGCATCACGCTGCGCGGCAGCCGCATCACCTGCGTCGGCTCGCGCGCGATCGCGGTGACCTGACGCGGGACTGACGTGAAGAGGGCGAGCTCGCCGATCATCGCGCCGGGGCCGATGATCTCGGTCGCCGGCTTGCCATCGTCCTGCACCGTCAGCGCGACCGCGCCGGATACCACGAGAACAGCCCCGTCCGACGGCTCGCCGGCGCGGAACAGCACGTCTCCGGCGCGCAGTATGCGGCTTTCGGCCGCGAAGGCGAGGAGCCTCAGCGCATCGCGCTCCATCAGGCTCAGCAACGGCTGCCGGGCCAGCAGGGCCATGTCTTCGTCGAGGGCCATCCGTCAGGGATTCAGCCGGTAGCCGCCGGCATCGGTGACCAGCAGGCGGGCATTGCCCGGATCGGGCTCGATCTTCTGGCGCAGCCGGTAGATATGGGTTTCGAGCGTATGCGTGGTCACCTGGCTGTTATAGCCCCAGACCTCCTGCAGAAGCACCTCCCGCGCGATCGGCTTGCGGCCGGCGCGATAGAGGAAGCGCAGGATGGCCGTCTCCTTCTCGGTGAGCTTGGTCTTGGACCCCTTCTCGCTGACGAGCAGCTTGGAGCCCGGATGGAAGGTGTAGGGACCGACCTGAAAGATCGCGTCCTCGCTCGCCTCGTATTGCCTGAGATGGGCGCGGATGCGCGCCAGCAGCACGGCGAACTTGAACGGCTTGACCACGTAATCGTTGGCGCCGGCCTCGAGCCCGAGCACGGTATCGGCATCGGAGCCTTGCGCCGTCAGCATCACGACAGGGCTCTTGAAACCGTTCTTGCGCATCACCTTGACGGCCTCCCGCCCATCCATGTCGGGCAGGCCGACATCCATCACGGCGAGGTCGACACGGTCGCCTTGCACCGCCTTGATCGCCGCGGTCGCGTTGTCGGCCGTCGACAGCCGGAACTCCTCGTAGAGGGCCAGTTGCTCGGACAATGTGTCGCGCAGGGTCTGGTCGTCATCGACGAGCAGGATATGATGGACGGCGGACATGAATGGATCGCTCGCACGCAGGGATTTCGGCAACATGAGCCTGCTGAGTCGTCATCGCAAGTGAGGCCGCCTGGAATTCCCGTGAGAAACCGTTCGAACCCCTCGAGCCAGCCGCATGGCGGACCGCGCAATCTCACCGCTCTGCGCGTCTTCGCCTCGGTCCATGACCGCCGCAAGGGCTTCCTCGTCGCCGGCAATACCATCTTCCCCTGCGCGCTCGGTCGCTCCGGCATCGGCACCGTGAAACGCGAGGGAGATGGCCGTACGCCGCGCTTCGACCTGCCTTTGCGCAGCATTTTCTACAGGGCTGATCGCCTCCCCCGTCCTCGCACCTTGCTGCCGCTGAAACGGATCGGGCCGCGCGACGCCTGGTGCGACGACCAGAAGGACCGCCGCTACAACCGCCTGATCGACCGCCCGCCCGGCGAGGCCGAGGAACGGCTGCAGCGCGAGGATCATCTCTATGATGTGATCGTCGAGCTCGGCTGGAACGACCGGCCGGTGCAGCGCGGGCGCGGCAGCGCGATCTTCTGGCACCTCGCCCGCGCCGGCTTCACGCCGACAGCCGGCTGCGTTGCCGTCGAGGGCCATGTCTTCGCCAAGCTGCTGCCCCGGCTGGCGCGCCATTGCCGGATCGTGGTGAGGTGAGCTAGGAAGGAAGCGGGCACCGTCTCGATCATATCTTAGGATCAGGTAGCCACGCTCCCGGGCACCGTCCCGCGACGCGGCGCCATCCCAGCCAGAGATTTGCGATGACTGATTCGGTTTCCGCGTTCCGCTTCGGGCGGATCGCCGCCATGTTGCCCGTGGCCGACATCGCCCGCGCCTGCGATTTCTACGTCAGTGCCCTCGGCTTCCGTAAAACCTTCGAGAACGGCGACCCCGTCGGCTTCATGATCCTGAAGCGCGACGCAGCCGAACTGCACCTGACGCTCCAGCCCGGCCACAAGGCAGCGGATTTCAACGTCGCGCATATGATGGTCGAGGATATCGACGCGGTGCATGCCGTGATCCGCGAGCGTGGCCTGCGCATCGTCAAGGGCCTGCGCGACAAGGACTACGGCCTGCGCGCCTTCGTCTTCGAGGACCCGGACGGCAACCGCATCGATGTCGGCGAGCCCTTGAAGAAATAGCAGCGAAACCCGCTGTCTTCCCGTGCGCGCTGCGGCGCGAAGTGCCGCTGCGCAGACACGGGACCGTCGTCAGAAGAGAGCGCCCTATCAGGAAAACGGTCCCGCATCTGCGCAGCAGCATTGCATGCTGCAGCGCGTGCGGGATGACCGCACCTTGAAAGAGGTCACCCCCGCGCCCCGAAAATCGCGCTGCCGACGCGCACATAGGTCGCGCCAAGCTGGATCGCCGCCTCGTAATCGGCGCTCATGCCCATCGACAAGCCCTTGAGTCCGTTGCGGGCCGCGATCTTTGCGAGCAGGCCGAAATGCGGCGAGGGCGGCTCGTCAGCCGGCGGAATGCACATCAGCCCCTCGATCGCGAGACCGTGAACCTCGCGGCAGCGGGCAATGAACGCATCTGTCTCGGCCGGCAGCACGCCGCCCTTCTGCGCTTCTTCGCCGGTATTGACCTGGACGAAGAGCCGCGGGGCCTTGCCCAGCCGCGCGATCTCGCGTGCCAGCTCCTTGGCCAGGCTCTCGCGGTCGAGCGACTGGATGACGTCGAAGAGCTCCACCGCCTCGCGCGCCTTGTTCGACTGCAGCGGGCCGATCATGTGCAATTCGGCGTCGGGGAAGCGCTCCTTCAGCGCCGGCCACTTCGCCTTGGCCTCCTGCACGTAGTTCTCGCCGAAGACGCGCTGCCCGGCTTCAAGCACTTCGACGATCTGCTCGGCCGGCTTGGTCTTGGAGACCGCAACCAGCGCGACCGAACCGGCTTCACGCCCGAAATCGCGCTCGGCCCGGCTGATCGCCGTCCGAATTTCAGCCAAACGCGTAACCGTATCGCTCATCTGCCAGCCTCTCATGCCCTGCGCGCCGTTGACCGCGTGCGCGCAATGGTGTCCTAGAGCAGGTTGCAAGATTCCGACATCCGGTTTTTGCATTCAGCCCCTGCGCCGGCCTGCCTCCGGGAGCCGGCAAACCCGCAAGAATTGCCCGCTGACATGGCCGTCGAACGCTACAATCCGAAAGAGTCCGAGCCGAAATGGCGCACCGTCTGGGAGGAGCGCAAGCTTTTCGAGACGAGGAACGACGACACCCGGCCGAGCTACTACGTCCTCGAGATGTTCCCCTACCCGTCGGGGCGCATCCATATGGGCCATGTCCGCAACTATGCGATGGGCGACGTCGTCGCGCGCTACAAGCGCGCCAAGG
Source organism: Allobosea sp. FG18 (assembly GCF_057809495.1). NCBI lineage: Bacteria > Pseudomonadati > Pseudomonadota > Alphaproteobacteria > Hyphomicrobiales > Alloboseaceae > Allobosea > Allobosea sp. FG18. The sequence continues at coordinate 29,205 of NZ_JBMDKB010000034.1, read as the reverse complement.
GCTTCTCGGTGCTGCACCCGATGGGCTGGGATGCGTTCGGCCTGCCGGCCGAGAACGCTGCCAAGCAGAAGAAGGTTCATCCGCGCGAATGGACCTATGAGAACATCGCGACCATGCGCAAGCAGCTCAAGTCGATGGGCCTGTCGCTCGACTGGAGCCGCGAGCTCGCGACCTGCGACCCCAGCTACTACCGCCACCAGCAGAAGATGTTCCTGGACTTCCTGAAGGCCGGGCTGGTCGACCGCAAGACCGCCAAGGTCAACTGGGACCCGGTCGACGAGACCGTGCTGGCCAACGAGCAGGTCATCGACGGCCGCGGCTGGCGCTCCGGTGCCCTGGTCGAGATCCGCGAACTCACCCAGTGGTTCTTCAAGATCACCGAATACGGCCAGGAGCTGAATGACGCTCTGGAAGGCCTGACCCGCTGGCCCGAGAAGGTCCGGCTGATGCAGAAGAACTGGATCGGCCGCTCGGAAGGCCTGCTGGTTCGTTTCGCCCTCGAATCGAATGGCGCCGGGCAGGACGAGGTCGAAGTCTACACGACCCGCCCCGACACGCTGTTCGGCGCCAAGTTCGTCGCCATCGCGCCCGATCACCCGATCGCCAAGTCGATCGCAGCCAAGAGCCCCTCGCTGCAGGCCTTCATCGAAGAATGCAAGCGCACCGGCACCGCGCAGGAAGCGATCGACAAAGCCGAGAAGCTCGGCTTCGACACCGGCCTGCGCGCCATCCACCCGCTCGATCCGAACTGGACGCTGCCGGTCTATGTCGCGAACTTCGTGCTGATGGAATACGGCACCGGCGCCATCTTCGGCTGCCCGGCCCATGATCAGCGCGACCTCGACTTCGTCAACAAATATGGCCTCGGCAATACCCCGGTCGTGGCGCCCGAGGGCACCGACCCCGCCGGCTTCGTCATCACCGACACCGCCTATGACGGCGACGGCCGCATGATCAATTCCCGCTTCCTCGATGGCCTGACCATCGCGGAAGCCAAGGAGGAGGTTGCCCGCCGCCTCGAAGGCGAAACCCGCGGCAATCGCCCGGTCGGCCAGCGCAAGGTCAATTTCCGCCTGCGCGACTGGGGCATCTCGCGCCAGCGCTACTGGGGCTGCCCGATCCCGGTCATCCATTGTTCCGCTTGCGGAACGGTGCCTGTGCCGGATACCGATCTCCCCGTGCAGCTCCCGGACGATGTCTCCTTCGAGAAGCCGGGCAACCCGCTCGACCATCACCCGAGTTGGAAGCACGTCGCCTGCCCGCAATGCGGCAAGGACGCCCGTCGCGAGACGGACACGATGGACACCTTCGTCGATTCGTCCTGGTACTTCGCCCGCTTCACCGATCCGTGGCGGACCGAGAGCCCGACCGACCGCAAGGCTGTCGACCGCTTCCTGCCGGTCGACCAGTATATCGGCGGCGTCGAGCACGCGATCCTGCACCTGCTCTATTCGCGCTTCTTCACCCGCGCGATGAAGAAGACCGGCCATGCCGGCCTGGACGAGCCTTTCGCCGGCCTGTTTACGCAAGGCATGGTCGTGCACGAGACCTATCGCGCCGCCAATGGCGACTGGGTCGAGCCGGGCAATGTCCGCATCGAGGTCTCCGGCACTGACCGCCGCGGCTTCGACGTCGACACCGGCGCCCCGATCGAGATCGGCTCGATCGAGAAGATGTCGAAGTCCAAGAAGAACGTCGTGGACCCCGACGATATCATCGCCTCCTACGGCGCCGATACCGCACGCTGGTTCATGCTCTCGGATTCACCGCCGGATCGCGATGTGATCTGGACCGACGAGGGCGTGCAGGGCGCCGCCCGCTTCGTCCAGCGCCTCTGGCGCATGGTCGCGGAGATCGCCGAGCGCACCGGCGGCAAGGCCACCAAGCCCGCTCAGATCGGCGAAGCCGCTCTCGCCCTGCGCAAGGCGAGCCACCGCGCGCTCGACGCCGTCGGCGCCGATATCGAGCGCCTCGGCTTCAATCGCTGCGTCGCCCATATCTACACGCTGACCAACGCCATCGGTAAGGCGCTCGACGGCGCGGCCGAGAAGCCCGAGCTCGATGCCGATATCGCTTTCGCGCTCCTTGAGGCTGCCACGATCGTCACCCAGCTTGTGGCGCCGATGATGCCGCATCTGGCCGAGGAATGCTGGCACGCGCTCCGCCAGCAGGGCCTCGCCGGCGAGGCATCCTGGCCGGAGGTTGATCCGGCGCTGCTGAAGGATGACAGCATCACGCTGCCGGTCCAGATCAACGGCAAGAAGCGCGCGGAAGTGACCGTGGCCGCCGATGCCGATACGGTGGCGGTGGAAGCGGTCGTGCGGGCCAGCGAGGCCGTTCAGCGGGCCCTCGAAGGGCGTCCGATCCGCAAGATCATCGTGGTTCCCGGGAGAATCGTGAATGTCGTCGTCTGAAGCCGCTCTCCCCCGCCGCAGCTTGCTGGCAGCCGCGCTGATGGTCGCCGCCCTAGCGGGCGGCTGCTTCCAGCCGCTCTATTCGGACTACACCGCCAGCACGGTCGGCGGCAGCGTCAAGACGGCGCTGCGCGGCATCGAGATCCCTGAGATCAAGGGTGTGACCGGTCACTATTTCCGCAACGAGCTGGTCTTCGAGCTCGACGGCGGCGGCGATTCAGACGCGCGCAAGACCCTGAAACTCGAAGCAGTGCTTGGGGAATCGGTCGAGATCGTCACCGTCGACTATGCCAACGGGCGTGCCGATTCGGCGGTGCTGGTAGCGACGGTGAGTTGGAAGCTGGTCCGCCTGGGATCTGGCGAGGTCGTCTCCACCGGCACGAATTCCGTCCGCGTCCCCTATGAACGCTCCTCGCAGCGCTTCGCCACCGTGCGCGCTGCGCGGGATGCACAGATTCGCGCGGCGAAGAACCTCGCCACCATCGTCCGGGGCCAGATCGCCGCCGATATCACCTCCTGACGCGCCATGGTTGCGATCAAGGCGCACGAGGCCGAACGAACCCTCGCACGGCTCGATCCCGCCTGGCGGCTGGTCCTGATCTACGGCCCCGATGCCGGCCTCGTCTCGGAACGGGCGGCGGGGCTTGCGCGGGCTAGCGTCGACGACCCCCAGGACGCCTTCCAGCTCATCCGCATGGACGGCGACGCCATCGCCTCCGATCCGCTCAAGCTGGCCGACGAGGCGAACACGATCGGCCTCTTCGGCGGTCGCCGCGCCATCCGCGTCTCACCGACCTCGAAGCCGCTGCTGGCGGCGCTGGAGCCCCTGCTGGCGACACCGTCCCAGGACGCACTCGTCATCATCGAGGCCGGCGATCTGCAGCGCAGCAATCCCATTCGGACCGCCTGCGAGAAGGCGAAGACGGCGCTCGCCGTGCCCTGTTATGGCGATGCGGCCCGCGATCTCGGTTCGATCATCGACGAAATGGTCCGCGCCGCCGGCAAATCGATCGACCGCGTCACGCGCGATCACCTCACCGGTCTGCTTGGTGGCGACCGGCAGACCTCCCGCCGCGAGATCGAGAAGCTGCTGCTCTATGTCGGCTCGGACCCGGCCGTCCAGATCGAGCACGTCGACGCCGTCGTCGGCGATACCGCTCAACGCGAACAGGCGATGCTGGTCGATGCTGTCTTCGCCGGAAAGCTGCCGGTTCTCGACCTCGCCCAGGCCAAGCTCAGCAGCGAAGGACTCGATCCCGGCGTGATGCTCGGCGCCGTGCTGCGGCAAGCGCTGACGCTCCTGAAGGCGCGCCAGTCGATCGACGCCGGGAAAGGGCTCCGCGATGTCGTCGCGACGATGCGCCTGCCCTATCCGCGCATCGCGACCACGGAAGCTGCACTCAATGCCTGGTCCAGCGCGAAATTGAGCGAAGCCGTCGGCCTGCTGGGCAATGCCGTGCTGGCGACGCGGCAGAACGCCGATATGGGCCGCGCCATCGCGACCCGTGCCCTCTGGACGCTCGCCCGGCTCGGACGTGCCGGGCGGCCCGAGTAAGCGCTGTCGACACTCGGTGGCAGCAAATGCGGAGCCACTTTATTTGTCATTCCGGGGCTTCGCGAAGCGAAGAGCCCGGAATCCACGACTGGGTAGGACATCCGATGCATGTTGTTGGCGGCTCACCCGGTCGTGGGTTCCGGGTTCGCGCCTGCGGCGCGCCCCGGAATGACAATGGTGTTCCGATCAAGCTTTCAGGCGGTGACAGAGCGCGTCGAGCTGCTCGAGCGTCTTGTAGCCGATCTTGACCTCGCCCGAGCCGTTCGCCCGATGCCCGATCGAGACGGATAGGCCGAGCGCCTCTTCCAGCGCCTTCTCGAGAGCGCGCGTGTCCGGATCCTTCGCCGTCTTCGGCTTGCTCGGCGCAGCACTCTTGGTCTCGCCGCGCGCCTCTTCCTGCACGATCCGCTCGATATCACGGACGCTCAGGCCGTCGTCGATGATCTTCTGCGCCATGAATTCCGGGTCCGAAACGGACAGGAGCGCACGGGCATGGCCGGCTGAAACCGCGCCTTCGCTGACCAGCTTGCGCACCGGCTCCGGCAGCTTCGACAGGCGCAGCGTGTTGGCGACATGGCTGCGGCTCTTGCCGATCACCCGCGCCAGGTCGTTCTGCGTATAGCCGAATTCGGCGATCAGGCGCTCGTAGCCCGCCGCCTCTTCGATCGCGTTGAGGTCCGTGCGCTGCACGTTCTCGACGATGGCGATCTCCAGCGCCTCGCGATCATCGGCCTCGACCAACAGAACCGGGACGTCATGCAATTCGGCCCGCTGGGCCGCGCGCCAGCGACGCTCGCCGGCGATGATCTCGTAGGCGTCCATCATTCCGGGGATGGAACGAACGATGATCGGCTGGAGAATACCGCGCTCGCGGATCGAGGTCGTCAGGTCCTCGAGATCCTCTTCCACAAAATTGCGACGCGGATTGCGGGCGCTCGGCCGCAGGAACTCGACGGGAACACGACGCTGACCGCGCGCCCGCTCGATCGCCCCGAGCTCATCTCCGACATCGCCGATCAGCGCCGCCAGACCGCGGCCAAGGCGGGAACGCCCCTGTTCTTCGGCCATTGCCATCCTCATCAACCTCTATTTGTAATTTATGCCGCGGCCCGCAGGGCGCGCTCGCGCTTGATCACTTCCGAAGCCAATCGCAGATAGGCCTGCGAGCCGGAGCAGCGCAGATCGTAGAGCAGCGCCGGCTTGCCATAGGACGGCGCCTCCGAAATCCGCACATTGCGCGGGATCACGGTCTCGTAGACCTTGTCGCCGAGGAAGCTCTTCACATCCGCCATCACCTGCCCGGACAGGTTGTTGCGGGGGTCGAACATGGTCAGCACCACACCCTGGATGATCAGGCGCGGATTGAGACCGGCCTTGACCTGCTCGACGGTCTTGAGCAGCTGGCTCAAGCCTTCCAACGCGAAGAACTCGCATTGCAGCGGCACCAACACCGCGTCCGCTGCCGTCATCGCATTGATCGTGATCAGGCTGAGCGAAGGCGGGCAATCGATCAGGATATAGGTCAGGTCCTGGCAACGCTGGTCATAGACCAGCTCGTCGATCGCGTTCTTGAGGCGATGCGCCCGATCCTTGGTCGAAGCGATCTCCAGCTCGACACCGAGCAGATCAAGCGTCGAGGGCGCCAGCGACAGGCCGGGAACCGCCGTCGGCTGCAGCGCCTGCCCGAGCCCGACATCGCCACAGAGCACGTCATAGGTCGAGGATTTGCGGTTGCGGCGATCGACGCCGAGCCCTGTCGACGCATTGCCCTGCGGGTCGAGGTCAACGATCAGCACCTTCTCGCCAATGGCGGCCAGGGCGGTGCCAAGGTTGATCGCGGTCGTCGTCTTGCCGACGCCGCCCTTCTGATTCGCAAGCGCGATCACGCGCGGGCGGCGCGGTGTCGTCACGGATGTGAGCTCAGTCATGGATCGGCTCGTCTCTCCGCCGAGCGCACCACCAGGATTCGCGCGGCATCGTCAGTCACGGAGGAAACCGTTGTCGCTTGAATCTTCCAATATCTGGCCGAGTCGGTCAATTCCGCATCTAGATGTTGTCCCTTGGGAAAGAGACCGAGCGTGCCGGTTCTCAACAGCTCTTCGCACCAGCCGAGCAACTGGGGCAGGGGCGCCAGCGCCCGAGCCGTCACGACCTCAGCCTTCCCGGTGAAATCGCCGATCACGTCCTCGATGCGGGCTGCGTGGACCTTGACCGGCGCCCCGGTGATACGGGCCGCGTGGCGCAGGAACGCGCATTTCCGGGCATTGCTCTCGACCAGATCGATCTGGCCCTTGCCCTGCTCGGCCAGACAGATGCCGATCACAAGTCCGGGAAAGCCGCCGCCGGAGCCGAGGTCGAGCCAACGCTCGCGACCCTCGGCCAGGCCGAAGATCTGCAGGGAATCCGCGATATGGCGGGTCCAGACATCGGCCAGCGTCGCCGAGGAGACGAGGTTCTTCGCCGCCTGCCAGCGCCCGAGCTCGGAGACCAGAAGGGCGAGGCGCTCCTCTGTTTCACGTGAAACAGGCGTCAAGCTCAAAGCGCGCTGGCGGTCGTTCTTATCAACAGTCACGTCGTACCTGTGGATAATGCGGGCGTTCGGCGCTTTCGGGCGTGAGCCGCCAACAGCGTCAGGGCTGCCGGAGTCATGCCTTCGATCCGGCCCGCCTGGGCCAGGTCGGCCGGTCGCTGAGCCGCCAGCTTGAGCTTCAATTCGTTCGACAGGCCTGAAATCGCGTCAAGGTCGAGATCGGCCGGAACCTTCAGGGATTGATCGCGGCGATAGGCCTGGATCTCCGCCGCCTGCCGGTCCAGATAAACCGAATAGATGGCATCCGCGGTCACCCGCGCCACAACCGGCGCGGCATACTCCGTCAGCTCCGGCCAGACGGCAGCCAACTGCTCGAAACTCACATCCGGATAGGACAGAATCTGGTACGCACTGCGGCGCAAACCGTCCTGGTTGAGCTGAAAGCCGACGGCTTGCGCTTGCTGCGGCGTCAGCGAGAGGCCCTTCAAGGTCTCGCGCAAACCGGAGATATCGCGATCCCGGGTCTCGAAAGCGGCCTGTCGCATCGAGCCGACGATGCCAAGCTGCACTCCCAGCGCCGTCAATCGCTCATCGGCATTGTCGACACGCAAGGACAAGCGGAATTCCGCTCGCGACGTGAACATTCGATACGGTTCCGTAACGCCATGCGTCACGAGGTCGTCGACCAGCACGCCAATATAGGATTGCGTGCGATCGAACACGGCGGCCTCAGCCCCGCCTGCCATTCGCGCCGCGTTCAAGCCGGCAAGCAGCCCTTGAGCGCCCGCCTCTTCATAGCCGGTCGTGCCGTTGATCTGCCCCGCCAGGAACAACCCGGCAAGCGCGCGTGTTTCGAGCGTGTTCTTCAGGGCGCGGGGATCGATGAAATCATACTCGATCGCATAGCCCGGCCGCAGCATCGCCGCCCGCTCGAGGCCGGGGATCGTCTTCAGCAGGTCGAGCTGGACGTCTTCGGGCAACGAGGTCGAGATCCCGTTCGGATAGACGGTATCGTCATCGAGGCCCTCGGGCTCCAGGAAGATCTGATGGCCGTCGCGATCGCCGAAACGCCCGACCTTATCCTCGATGGACGGGCAGTAGCGCGGTCCGCGCCCCTCGATCTGGCCGGAGAACATCGGAGCACGGTGCAGATTGGCCCGGATGAGATCATGGCTCGCCAGCGTCGTCCGGGTGATCCCGCAGGAAATCTGCGGGTTGGTAATGGTCGTCGTCAGCGCAGAGAAAGGCTCCGGCGGTTCATCACCCGGCTGCATTTCGAGCGCAGCCCAATCGATGCTGCGTCCGTCGAGGCGCGGCGGCGTTCCCGTCTTCAGCCGTCCGAGCGGGAAACCATGGCGCTCCAGTGTTGCCGACAGGCCAAGTGACGGCGCCTCGTCGACACGTCCAGCCGGAATCCGCTTCTCGCCGATATGGATCAGGCCACGCAGAAAGGTGCCGGTCGTCAGCACGACCGTTCCGGTTCCGAATCGGCATCCATCCGCCAGCACGACCCCGGTGACGCGCCCGGCTTCGACCTCCAGGTCGAAAACCTCGCCGGCGACGATGTCGAGATTGGGTTGCGCCACCAGAAGGTCCTGCACCGCCTGGCGATAGAGCTTGCGATCCGCCTGAGCGCGCGGCCCGCGGACCGCGGGGCCCTTCCGACGATTGAGCATGCGGAACTGGATGCCGCCGAGATCGGCAGCCCGCGCCATGATGCCGTCGAGCGCATCGATCTCGCGAACGAGATGTCCCTTGCCGAGTCCACCAATGGCCGGATTGCAGGACATGACGCCGATGGTTTCCGGCTTATGCGTGACCAGGGCGGTGCGGGCGCCGTAGCGCGCCGCAGCCGCGGCCGCTTCGGCCCCGGCATGGCCGCCGCCGACGACGATCACGTCGTAATGCTGCCGATGAATTGACATGCGGTTTCGCTAGCGAAGCGCGGCGGATGGGTCAACGACAATCGCGGAAACGTGGCCGGATCCCGCCGCTTCCTCACTTTCCGATACAGAATCCAGCGAAGAGGCGGTCGAGCACATCCTCAACATCGATCCGCCCGACCAATCGTTCCAGCGCGACGACGGCAAGCCGGATATCTTCCGCCAGGAGCTCGCCCTGCCCATGACGCGCCGTCGTGGCGCGTTCGAGCGCCGCGATCGCGTCCGTGACGGCCACGCGATGGCGCTCGCGAGTAAGAAGCGCAGATTCCCCCGATCCAAGTTGCTGGAGGCGGGCCGCGATCTCGGCCAGCAACTCGTTCACGCCCTGGCCAGTCCTGACGGAGATCGCCTGCTCCCCGGGCAAGGCCGATCCCGGAAGATCGGCCTTCGTCGCGAGCTTGAGCAACTGAGCCTCGCTCTCGATTCGATACGGCTCCGAATCGATACCGCGCAAGCCGAGAACGAGATCGGCACGGGCAACCAGAGCCCGCGCTCGGCGAACCCCTTCGGCTTCGATCGGGTCGGCGCTGTCGCGAAGGCCGGCGGTGTCGATCAGGATCACCGGAAGGCCGGCGAGATCCAGCCGCACCTCCAATGTATCCCGCGTCGTTCCTGCGATCGGCGAGACGATTGCGACCTCGCGGCGTGCCAGCGCATTGAGCAGGCTGGACTTGCCCGCATTAGGTGGCCCGGCCAGCACGACGACGAACCCTTCGCGAACACGCTCGCCCATGGCGAAGCTGCCGAGGGCGCTCTTCAGCGAACCGAGCACGTCTGAGGCGAGATCCAGCGCCTGCTTCTGCAACGGGCCCGACACATCCCCTTCATCGGAAAAATCCAGTTCGGCAGCGAGCAGGCTCATGGCCTCGATCAAGCTCGCCCGCCACGTCGTGGCGAGCGTGCTCAATGCCCCGTCCATCTGGCGCAGCGCCTGCTTGCGCTGCCATTCCGTTTCCGAATCGATCAGGTCCGCCAGACCCTCGACAGCGGCAAGGTCCAGCTTGCCGGCCTCGAAAGCTCGCCGCGTGAACTCCCCGGCTTCCGCGAGCCGGATATCGGGCAGGGCAGTGAGAACGCTCAGAAGCCGCGCCAGGACAGCTCGCGAGCCATGGACGTGGAATTCGGCGACATCCTCGCCGGTGAAACTGGCGGGAGCGGCGAAAAACAGGACAAGCGCGCTATCGATAGCCGCGCCTCGCGCATCGACCAGCTTCCGCAGGGTCGCGACCCGCGGTTCGGGGATGAGCCCTGCAAACGTTTCGAGAACGAATCGAACGCGCGGTCCGGAAACTCTGATCACGGCAACGCCGGCTTTGCCGGGCGCCGAGGAGAGGGCCACGATCGTCGTATGGGCGTGTGGAACCATCATGCCTGTCGAGTAGTGCCGTATCGAGCAACTTCTTGAACGAGGTCCCGACGAACATCAAGGCTGTCAGGGCGAGGGCTGCTCGACCGCTCCGGGGCCGTGCTTGCAGCCGATCCGCGCTGCCCGGCGCCGGTTCGTCCGGTATGACCAGGGTGGAATCCGTGGCACTACCAGCCATACCGCGTACCTGCTGCGGAAAGCTCGCGTTGATGCGACCGAAACCGGCATACCCGCCCCAGCCAGATCACCGGAGAACGGTGGCGGAGCCTACCCATCAGGCAGCGAGCCGAGAGAGCGATCCGCCCGAACCTACGATGCGCAGAGCTTCGGCACTACCGAGGTCACCCGATACGGCGCCCACTGACATGTAACCTACACAGTCGGCGCGCAATGCAGGGCCATACCACTTCGGTATGACTCGGTCCGACTCGATCCGTCTGAGGTGGACGCGGTCTGCCCGCGACAGTTCCACAATGCGCGGACATGACGGGTGGACCAGGCCGCAGTGAGCCAACCATCACGGATCCGAATCGACCACTCGCTATCAAGATCTGGCGTATCGCCCGGTGGCATCATCACGGGTGCTGAAACGATTTCGCCGCCGCATCGAGGAATCGATACGGCGGCGAATCGAACGCCCGATACCGGTTGCGCGATCGTCAGGTATTCATCGAATCGAAGAATTCCGAGTTCTGCTTGGTCTGGCGCAGCTTGTCGATGAGGAACTCGATCGCGTCCTGCGGACCCATCGGGTTGAGGATGCGGCGCAACACATAGGTCTTCTGCAGGTCCGAGCGCGGCGTGATGAGCTCTTCCTTACGGGTGCCGGACTTGAGGATGTCGATCGCCGGGAAGATGCGCTTGTCCGCCACCTTGCGGTCGAGCACGATTTCCGAGTTACCGGTGCCCTTGAACTCTTCGAAGATCACCTCGTCCATGCGCGAGCCCGTATCGATCAGCGCCGTCGCGACGATGGTCAGCGAGCCGCCTTCCTCGATATTGCGGGCCGCACCGAAGAAGCGCTTCGGGCGCTGCAGGGCGTTGGCGTCGACACCGCCGGTCAGGACCTTGCCGGAGGACGGCACCACCGTGTTGTAGGCGCGGCCGAGGCGCGTGATCGAATCGAGCAGGATCACGACGTCGCGGCCATGCTCGACCAGGCGCTTGGCTTTCTCGATCACCATCTCCGCGACCTGGACGTGACGCGAGGCCGGCTCGTCGAAGGTCGACGACACGACCTCGCCCTTCACCGAGCGCTGCATGTCCGTGACTTCTTCCGGTCGCTCGTCGATGAGCAGCACGATCAGATAGCACTCAGGGTGATTGCTGGTGATCGACTGCGCGATGTTCTGGAGCAGAACCGTCTTACCCGTGCGCGGCGGCGCGACGATGAGCGCGCGCTGGCCCTTGCCGATCGGCGCGACGATATCGATGACCCGCGGCGAGAAATCCTTCTTCGTCGGGTCCTGCACTTCGAGCTTCAGGCGCTCGTCCGGGTAGAGCGGCGTCAGGTTGTCGAAATGGATCTTGTGCTTGATCTTCTCCGGGTCCTCGAAATTGATCGAGTTGACCTTGAGCAGGGCGAAATAGCGCTCGCCATCCTTCGGGCCACGAATCGGGCCCTCGACCGTATCGCCGGTGCGCAGGCCGAACTTCCGGATCTGTGAGGGCGAGACATAGATATCGTCCGGGCCCGGCAGATAGTTCGAATCGGAGGAGCGCAGGAAGCCGAAGCCGTCCTGCAGGACCTCGACGACACCTTCGCCCAAGATCTCGGTCTCGCGCGCCGCGAGCTGCTTCAGGATAGCGAACATCAGCTCCTGCTTGCGCATGGTGCTGGCGTTCTCGACCTCGACTTCCTCGGCGAAGGCCAGGAGTTCGGTCGGCGACTTGCTCTTAAGCTCTTGAAGCTTGATTTCCCGCATGGGGCACCCGGATCGTGAACACCCTGCCAAAGAGCAGGGGAGAGGACGGTACTGGATTGATCGACTTATCGGCCCTGACCGGACCTGCGCGAGGGTTGCGCGACATGAGCTGCTGCTAGGGCAGACAGCTCACGAACAGTCGACAACAAGGGAGGACGCTGGAGAAGCGTAGCGTCCTGATAGCGGGAATCGGGTCCGGGCTCAAGCGGGAAAGCGCGTAGAACCTTAGAACGGCTTCACGATGACGAGAATGACGATGCCGACCATCAGCACCGCCGGGATCTCGTTGAGTATCCGGAAATAGCGCGGTGACTTCACATTGCGGTCATTGGCGAAATTGCGCACGTGCTTCACCAGCACGCCGTGGATGCCGGAGAGGATGAAGACGAGCAGAAGCTTGCCGTGCAGCCAGCCGCCCTTGAAGCCGAACGCGTACCAGGCGAGGTAGAGGCCGAGCACCCAGGTCACAATCATAGCCGGATTGATGATGCCCTTGAGCAGCCGGCGCTCCATGATCTTGAAGGTCTCGGACTGGATCGAGCCGGTCTGCGCCTCCGCGTGATAGACCATCAATCGCGGCAGATAGAGCATGCCGGCCATCCAAGAGATGACGGCCATGACATGGAAAGCCTTGATCCACTCGTACATCGCCTGAGCCCTCAGCCCCGTACCCGTTTCAGCAAGCGCTCGACATGCGCGATCGGCGTGTCCGGCAGGATGCCGTGGCCGAGATTGAAGATGAACGGCCTGTCGCCAAACGCGGTCAGGATGGCATCGACCTCACGTTCCAGCGCGTCACCACCGGCGCGCAGCACCAACGGATCGAGATGGCCCTGCACCGGCACCCTGGACTGGATCGCGTCGCGAACGAAGTCCCGGTCGATATCGGTTTCGAGCCCGACGGCGTCGACGCCGGTCCCTGCGATGTAATCCGGAATCAGATGCCCGGCACCGCGCGGAAAGCCGATGATCCGGACCTGCGGATGCGCTGCCCGCACACCCTCGACGATCCGACGCGTCGGCGCGATGCACCAGCGCTTGAAATCATCCGGCCCGAGCGACCCCGCCCAGCTATCGAAGATCTGGACGGCATCGACGCCGGCGGCGATCTGCGCATTCAGATAAGCGATCGACGAGACCACGATCCGGTCGATGATCGCCTGGAATAGAATCGGGTCGCGTTCGAACAACGCCTTCGCCGGCCCCTGATCCGGTGTTCCGCGACCGGCGACCATATAGGTCGCCACGGTCCAGGGCGCGCCGCAGAAGCCGATGAAACCGGTCTCGCGGGGCAGGGCAGCCCGAACCCGGCGAACCGTCTCCGGGATCGAATCGAGCTTGGCCTGATCCGCGACGCGATCGATCTCCGCCAGGCGGCTGGCATCGGCCACGGGTTCCAGGCGCGGCCCCTCCCCTTCGGCGAACCAGAGCCTCTGGCCGAGGGCCTGCGGAACGAGAAGGATATCCGCGAACAGGATCGCGGCATCGAAGCCGAAGCGTCGGATCGGCTGGAGCGTCACTTCGGCTGCCAGCTCGGGATTGTAGCAGAGCGACAGGAAGCTGCCGGCCTTGGCCCTGAGCTCGCGATATTCCGGGAGATATCGACCGGCCTGGCGCATCATCCAGATCGGAGGCGTCGGAAGCGTTTCGCCGCCGAGCACACGAATCAGGGCAGGGATCTGGCTTGTCGTCATGCCTGGCGGGCCATCCATCCCGCTATCTCTCAAATAAGATTCCTAGAGAGAATCTTATTGTTTTGACTCTTGGAGACAGGGAGATAGCCCGCCGCAATTTCGTCCACAACCGATCCACAGGCACTGGGACAGCGAGTCGCGGGCGGGCCGGGGCCTCGATCAGGAGTTAAAGCTTTATTAACGAACTGGAATCGGCGGTGCCCACGCCGGCTTCCAAAATGATTCACGTGAAACACTTTCTTTACCATTCACAGCCGGGCGTCTGTTGATGGACTGGGCGGGTTATACAGAGCCGCGGCCCAACCGTCCGTTTCCGTTCGGTTGTCCACACTGGTCCCCATGGCCCGGGATAACCCGGCCGTTCCCGCAAGCGCTTCAGAAGCCGGCTTCGCTGGAAAGGAGACCTGTGGCGTCAATTCGCCTCGGGGCGATTCCGGTCGGGCTCAAAGCGCGCTAGAGGAAGAGAACGCTTCAGGCCGGGGGGATGCCGTGGTCCGCAATTATTTCCATCTGCATCTGGTCTCGGATGCGACGGGCGAGACGCTGATCGCCGTCAGCCGCGCCGCCGCCGCGCAATACGAAACCGTCTCCGCGATCGAGCATGTCTATCCGCTGGTCCGCTCCGAGGCGCAGCTCGCGCGCGTCCTCGCCGAGATCGAGGCTTCGCCCGGTGTCGTGCTTTACACGCTGGTCGAGCCGGAATGGCAGGAGAAGCTGGAGAGTTTCTGTCGCGATCTCGGCTGCCCCTGCCTGTCGGTGCTGCAGCCCGTGCTCTCGCTGTTCCAGTCCTATCTCGGCCAGGCCTCGGCACCGAAGCCCGGCGCGCAGCATGTGCTCAACACCGAATATTTCCGTCGCATAGACGCGATGAACTACACGCTGCTGCATGATGACGGGCAGATGGGCGGCGATCTCGACAATGCCGATGTCATCCTGGTCGGCATCAGCCGAACCTCCAAGACACCGACGAGCATCTATCTTGCCAATCGTGGCATCAAGACCGCGAACATTCCGCTGGTGCCGAATATTCCTCTGCCGCCCGAACTGGAAAACGCCAGGAGGCCCCTCATCGTCGGCCTCATCGCCAGTGCCGATCGCATCGTCCAGATCCGGCAGAACCGGTTGCTGTCGCTGCGCGCCGACGACGATACCGCCTATGTCGATCCGGAAGCTGTTGCCGACGAGGTCACGCAGTCACGCCGCCTCTGCGCCCGCAAGGGCTGGCCGGTGATCGACGTGACGCGCCGCTCGATCGAGGAGACCGCGGCCTCGATCCTCGACCTGCTCCGCGACCACCGCATGAAGTTCATCGCGACATGAGCACCTCGTCCAATCTCTGGCTCTCCGACGCGCCGCTGATCCTCGCCTCCGGCAGCACGACCCGGCGAGACATGCTCCTGGCTGCCGGCATCCCGGTCGAGGTAGTGAAACCGGAGATCGACGAACGTGCGGTCGAAAAACCGCTGGTCGATCGCGGTGTCCCGGCGGATCAGGTGGCCGCGGCGCTTGCCTGCGCCAAGGCGCTTTCGGTCTCGCGCGATCGTCCCGACCGCTTCGTGCTCGCCGCCGACCAGACGTTGATTTGCGACGATGTCGCCTTTCACAAGCCCGCCGATCTTGCGGCAGCGGAACGCCAGATCGCCTCCCTTGCCGGCCGGACTCACGAGCTCCACTCCGCCTTCGTCATTGCGCGAGATGGCGCGCCGTTGGCCGATGGGCTCGAGGCGGCACGGCTGACCATGCGCCCGCTCAACACCGACTTCATCGCGCGTTATGTCGCCGTCGCCGGTTCGGCTGCCTTGTCCAGCGTCGGCGGTTATCAACTGGAGGGACTGGGCGCGCAGCTCTTCGAGAAGGTCGAAGGCGACCATTTCACCATTCTGGGCTTGCCGCTCCTGGCGGTGCTTTCGGCGTTGCGCGATCTCGATTGCCTCGCCCGCTAACGGACTTCATTCATGGCGCCTCGCTGCTTCGTCATCGGACATCCCATCGCGCATTCGCGCTCGCCTTTGATCCATGGCGAATGGCTGCGCGAGCATCGGCTCCCCGGTTCCTATGAGCGGATCGATGTCGCCCCGGCCGAACTCCCGGCGTTCATCGCGCGCCTGCGCGAGGGGGAATTCGCGGGCGGCAACGTCACCGTGCCGCATAAGGAAGCGGTCATGGCGCTGGTCGACGAGATCAGCGATGCCGGCCGCGCGGTCGGCGCCGTCAACACGCTCTGGCGCGAAGGCGGCCGGATCATCGCTGATAACAGCGATGTCGGCGGTTTCCTCGCTCATCTCGATGCGACGGTGCCCGGCTGGCAGGATCGCGTCGATACGGTTCTCGTCCTTGGCGCAGGCGGCGCGGCCCGCGGCATCTGCTACGGTTTGAAGTCGCGCGGCGTCGCACGGATCCTCGTCGTCAACCGCAGCCCCGAACGCGCGGCCGAACTGGTCGCCGCTCTCGGCCATCCCCTTGAGGCTGGCGATTGGGCGAAGCGCGACAGCCTCGTTGGTGAGGCCGATCTCATCGTCAATACGACGGCGCTTGGCATGCAGGGCAAGCCGCCGCTGGAGATCGATCTCGCGGCCCTGCGGCCGGGAGCCATCGTCGACGATATCGTCTATGTCCCCCTGAAGACGACGCTGCTGGCCGAGGCGGAACGGCGCGGCGGCGTTCCCGTGGATGGGCTCGGCATGCTGCTCCACCAGGCTGTGCCCGGCTTCGCCCGCTGGTTCGGCGTGACGCCGCAGGTGACGCCGGCCCTGCGTTCCCTGATCGAAGCCGATATCCTGAAGGCCTGATTCGCCGGAGCCGTCATGACTTTCGTGCTGGGCCTCACGGGCTCGATCGGAATGGGAAAATCGACAACCGCGCAGCTCTTCGTGCAGCGCGGCGTGCCGCTCCATGATGCCGATGCGGCCGTGCATCGCCTGCATCGCGGCCGGGCTGCGGCGCCGATTGAGGCCGCCTTTCCGGGAACGGTGATCGACGGGGCGGTCGATCGCGCGAAGCTGGGCGCTGCGGTGCTCGGCAAGCCCGAGGCCTTGCACCGGCTCGAAGCGATCATCCATCCGCTGGTGCGCGAGGAGGAGGAAGCCTTCCTTGCCCGCTGCCGCTGGGACGGGGCGGGGCTCGCGGTCATCGACGTGCCGCTCCTGCTCGAAACGGGTGGAGAGGCACGTTGTGATGCGGTCCTTGTCGTGACGGCTCCAGCAAAGGTTCAGCGTCAGCGCGTCCTCGCCCGTCCCGGCATGACCGCGGAAAAGCTCGACGCCATCCTGTCGCGCCAGATGCCGGATGCTGAGAAGCGCCGCCATGCCCATTTCCTTGTGGACACCTCGCGCGGTCTCGTGGCCGCCGAGCGGCAGGTCGGCTCTATCCTGATGGCGCTCGCCGGCCGTCCCGGGCGCGGTGCGCAAGCGAGGTGCTGAAGCGATGCGCGAGATCGTTCTCGATACCGAAACCACCGGCGTCGAAGCCAATAATGGCGACCGCATCGTCGAGATCGGCTGCGTCGAGCTGCTCAATCATTGCCCGAGCGGCCGGACCTTCCACGTCTATATCAATCCCGAGCGCTCGATGCCGATCGAGGCCTTCAACGTCCACGGCCTCTCGGAAGAATTCCTCTCGGACAAGCCGCTCTTCGCGGCGGTCGCGCAGGAATTCGCGGAGTTCATCGCCGGCGCCAAGCTGGTGATCCACAACGCCGCCTTCGACGTCGGCTTCATCAACATGGAGTTCAAGCGTCTCGGCCTGCCGCCGATCGAACAGGCCCTGGTGGTCGACACCCTGTCGATGGCGCGCCGCAAGCATCCCGGTGCCTCGAACAGCCTCGACGCGCTCTGCTCGCGCTATGGCATCGACAACGGCCGCCGGACCAAGCACGGCGCGCTCCTCGACTCCGAGATCCTGGCGGAAGTCTATATCGAGCTGATCGGCGGCAAGCAGGCCTCGCTCGGCCTTGGCGATGCGGCTGCGGCGGGCCGTGGCGACATCGCGGTGGCGGCGGTCGAGAAGCCGCAGCGTCAGCGCCCGCTGGCGCCACGCCTCAGCGCTGAGGCGCTCAAGGCGCATGAGGCCTTCATTCTCGGCTCGCTCAAGGCGCCGCTCTGGAAGAGCTATCTCGGCATAACCGACGACGCGGCGCAGTAGCACCGCGGCTTGTCATTCCGGGGCTTCGCGAAGCGAAGAACCCGGAACCCACGACCGGGTGAGCGGACTGCAACCGAACACCCGGTATCTCACCCAGTCATGAATTCCGGGTTCGCGCCAGCGGCGCGCCCCCGGAATGACAAGGGAGGGTGAGCCCGAAGCTTATCGCGCCCGGCGGCGCGATACCATGTTGAGCGCCTCGATCAGGGCCGAGAAGGCCATCGCGGCGTAGATATAGCCCTTCGGCACATGCACGCCGAAGCCCTCGGCGATCAGCGTGCCGCCGATCATCAGCAGGAAGCCCAGCGCCAGCATCACGACGGTCGGGTTCTTGTCGATGAAGCGCGCCAGCGGGTCGGCGGCGAGCAGCATCGTCAGCACCGCGACGAGGACGGCGATGACCATGACCGGCACATGCTCGGTCATGCCGACGGCGGTGATGATCGAGTCGATCGAGAACACCAGGTCGAGGATCAGGATCTGGAAGATCGCGGCGCCGAAGCTCAGCGTCACCGCGCGCGTGCCGCCCTCGGCCAGGACCGATTCCGGATCGGGATCGACCTTGTGATGGATCTCCTTCGTCGCCTTCCAGACCAGGAACAGGCCACCGGCGATCAGGATGAGGTCACGCCAGGAGAAGGTCTGTCCGAAGATCGAGAAGATCGGGGCGGTGAGCTTGACGATGATGGCGACGGTGCCGAGCAGGGCCAGACGCAGGATGAGGGCCAGGCCGATGCCGATCCTGCGGCCCTTGGAGCGCTGATGCTCCGGCAGCTTGTTGGTCAGGATCGAGATGAAGATCAGGTTGTCGATGCCGAGCACGACCTCCATGGCGATCAGTGCCCCGAGCGCGGCCCAGACAGCGGGATCGGCGGCAAGCGTCAGAAGGTGGTCCATCGGTTCTCCATCGGATACGAAAAAAGGGCGGGCGTCCCTGCCGGGGCGTCCGCCGTTGCTTCGGGCACATGGCGAGGGGTGCCTCGCTCCGCAAGGACAACAATCATCCGCAATAAACGAAGAAAGGGCCCGCGAGGGGCCCTTTCGTAATCCTTTGCCGATGCGGCGACCGATCAGTTGGTTGCAGCGCCCTGCTGGCCTTCGAGCTCCTGCAGGCGCTGCTGGAAGAGCTGCGCGAAGTCGATCGGCGGCACGTAGAAGGGCGGGAAGCCGCCGTTCTGCACGGCCTCGGCGATGATCTGCCGGGCGAAGGGGAAGAGCAGACGGGCGCAGTCGATCACCAGCACGGGGTGAACATGCTCCTGCGGGATGTTCTGCAGACGGAACACGCCGGCATAGCTGAGGTCGAAGGCGAACAGCGTCTCGCCCTTGACCTCGGCCTTGCCTTCGAGGCGCAGCACGGTCTCGTAATCGTTGTCGCCGAGCGCGGTCGAGCCGACATTGACCTGCAGCGACATCTGCGGGCCCTGCTGGGCGTCCTGCTGAGCGAGCGAGCGCGGCGCCTTCGGGTTCTCGAACGAGAAATCCTTGGTGTACTGGATCAGGGCGTTTAGGCTCGGAGCCGCTTCGGCGCCGGCGCCATTGCCGTTGGGGAGTTCGTTGGCCATCGGTCCCATCTCGTTCTGGCAGGCTGTCTCGGGAAATCCCGTGCCTCTGCCGGCATTCGGGACTGCGCTCCATGCTATGGAGCGGCGCGCGCGTCGGCTATCATGGACGTCGTGCCGGCACAAGAACTCGCCTTCACAAGCGAGGGGGTGGATGTTACGAGCCTGTCTCACCATATGACTGGTGAAGGCCCGGCGCTTGAGGCGCATAAGGGTCAGGCAACAACGGGGAGCCACGGGTCAGCTTTCGATGCAGAATTCCTTCGACATGCAGACTCTGATCTTCCTGGCCCTGGCCGTGTTCGTGGCTTGGAAGCTGCGCTCCGTGCTCGGCCAGAAGACCGGTCACGAACAGCCCAAAGATCCCTTCGCCCGCCGCGAGACGCCGCCGATGCGGCCGGATCAGGCGCAGAGCCAGGACAAGAGTGACAATGTTATCCGCCTGCCCGGCGCCGCGAACGATCCCGTCGCACCCCAGCCGCCGGCAGCCGAACGCTGGAAAGACCTGGCCGCGCCGGGTTCAGCCGTCAGCGCGGGCATCGAGGCGGTGATCCGTCAGGAGCCCGGCTTCGATCCGCATGAATTCGTCGGCGGCGCCAAGGCCGCCTATGAGGCGATCGTCACCGCCTTCGCGCGTGGCGACCGCAAGATGCTGAAGGGCCTCCTCGCCAAGGAGGTCTATGACGGCTTCGAGCAGGCCATCACCGAGCGCGAGAAGCGCGGCGAGAAGGCGGAATCCAATTTCGTCTCGATCGACAAGGCCGACCTCGCCGCTGTCGAGGTCAAGGGCAAGACCGCGCAGGTCACGATCGCCTTCGTCTCGCAGCTCATCAGCGTTACCCGCGACGCTCAGGGCGCGGTCGTCGATGGCAGCGCCGAGCAGGTCTCGGAGGTCAACGACATCTGGACCTTCTCGCGCCAGCTCGGCAGCCGCGATCCCAACTGGCTGCTCGTCGCCACCGAATCCGCCGCGTGAATCGCGGCGGCGCCGGTGTCGCACTGGCGTTCTCCGCTGCCCTGGGCCTTGCATCCGTGACCGCCATGGCCTCGCCGCCCCCGCTGCCCCAAGGAGCCCGCGCCGAGGCGATGTCGCCCGCCGCGATCCCCGGCTGGGCGCAGGACGATCACGGCAAGGCTTTTGCCATCTTCGCCCAGGGCTGCATGGCCGATCCGCCCTTGCGCCAGGGCGTGCCGTTGCCGGAGCGTCTGACCGCCGTCTGTGACAACGCCAAGGCGCTCGCGGCGGCGGGCCCGGTCGGGCGCGAGCAGGCGAAAACCTTCTTCGAGCAGAATTTCGCCTTCTGGCTGATACGGCCGGAAACCGGCGAGACCGGCTTCACCACCGGCTATTTCGAGCCGGAATTCGAGGGCTCGCTGACCCGTTCGGATGCCTTCCCGACGCCGCTCTACGACCGGCCGAAGGATCTGGTGACGCGCTTCTCCGAGGATGACTGGCCGGGCCTCGATAAAACGCTTTCGGCTGCGCGCAGAACGGCCAAGGGCTTCGAGCCGTTCCCGGATCGCACCGCGATCGAGACCGGCGCGCTCGACGGGCAGGGGCTTGAAATCCTCTGGCTGCGCGATCCCGTCGACCGCTTCGTCCTGCAGGTGCAGGGCTCGGGCCGGGTTCGCCTGCCGGATGGCTCGGTCACGCGATTGAGCTATTCCGGTCGCAACGGCCATCCCTATACCTCGCTCGGCCGCGTGCTCAGCCAGCGCGAGGCCATTCCGCCCGAGCAGATGACGATGGACCGGCTGATCGCCCGGCTGAAGGCCGATGCCGGCTTCGCCCGTGACCTGATCCGCCTGAACAAATCCTTCGTCTTCTTCGCCCGTCGCGACGACCTGCCGGCCGAGAGCGGCCCGATCGGCGGCGCCGGCCTGCCGTTGACGCCGATGCGGAGCATTGCCGTGGACCGGACGGCCTGGCCCTATGGCCTCCCCGTCTGGATCGATACGACGCTTCCCGACGGGGCTGGCGGCAACGAGCATCTCGCCCGCCTGATGATCGCGCAGGATACCGGCTCGGCCATCCTCGGGCCGGCCCGTATGGATCTCTTCGTTGGCTCGGGCGCCGAAGCAGGGCATCGCGCCGGCCTGATCCGCCATCCCGTCGCCTTCACATTGCTCTGGCCGCGCTGAAATGCGGTCTCGCCGCGGAAAGACGCTGACGGAGGCCGATATCGCGCTCTGGCGACAGGTCGCGCGTTCGGTCAAGCCGCTGCCCGGTCGGGCGCCGGTGGAGCCGGAGCCTGTCCCCGAGCCGGCAGCTCCCGCACCGGTTGAAACTGCTATGCGCGCCGTTGCGGCGGTTTCTCCGGCCAAGGCCGCTCCACCATCGGCCCCTCCGCTGGCGCCGATCGAGCGGCGTTTGCGCACGCAGTTGCGCCGCGGCCAGCAGAGCGTCGATGCCTCGATAGACTTGCATGGCATGCGGCAGGACGAGGCGCATCTGGCGCTCCATGCCTTCCTGCGCCGCGAGCAGCGGCGCGGCTGCCGCATCGCGCTGGTGGTCACCGGAAAGGGCGCGCTTGCGCCGGCGCTGTTCGGCGACGAGCGCGGCGTGCTGCGCCGGATGGTGCCGCACTGGCTGCGCCTTCCCGATCTGCGCGCGCTGGTCCTCGGCTTCGAGGAGGCCGAGCAGCGCCATGGCGGCTCCGGCGCGCTCTATGTCCGTCTGCGGCGCCTCAGGGAGCATGGGCCGTGACGCCCTTCGGCCAGCGTGTCCGGGCGCTGCGGGAGGCGCGTGGCATGAGCCTCGCGCAGATGGCGGAGGGCCTCGGTGTCTCGCCGGCCTATCTCTCGGCGCTTGAGCATGGCAAGCGCGGCCGCCCGACCTTCAGCCTGATCCAGGGCACGATCCATCTCCTCGGCGTGATCTGGGACGAGGCGGACGAGCTCGTTCGCCTCGCCGATCTCTCGCATCCGCGCGTGGTCATCGATACGGCCGGGCTCGATCCGGAGGCAACGCTCTTCGCGAACCGGCTGGCGCGCGAGATCGGCCTGCTGGAGGACGAGGACCTGCGCCGCCTCGCCGTTGTGCTCGACGAGGCCGCCGCCCGCCGCGATCCCGCCTGATTCGCCCCGCTTGACCCCGCATCACACGGATGCGACAGGGCCAGCACCTTTCCTTTCGGCCGACGGGCCGCGCCATCCGGACAGAGCAAGCAAGAGCCATGACCCAGACCCGCACGGACGTCCTCGCCCTCGGTAACGCCATCGTCGACGTGCTGGCTTCGGCCGAGGAGGATTTCCTCATCGCCCAGAAGCTGACCAAGGGCGCGATGATGCTGATCGACGAGGCCCGCGCCGAGTCCCTCTACGCCGCCATGGGCCCGGCCCGGATCATCTCGGGTGGCTCGGCCGCCAACACCATCGCTGGTCTCGCTTCCTTCGGCGGCAAGGGTGCCTTCATCGGCAAGGTCCGCGGCGACGAACTCGGCAAGCTCTATCGCCATGACCTGACCTCGCTCGGTGTCGCCTTCGGCACAGCCGATGCGGCGGAAGGCCCGGCGACGGCGCGCTCCTTCATCATCGTCACGCCCGATGGCGAGCGCACGATGAACACCTATCTCGGCGCCTGCCAAGGCCTCTCGGTGGCCGATGTCGACGCCAAGGCCGTTGAGGCCGCCGATATCGTCTATCTCGAAGGCTATCTCTGGGACCCGCCGGCGGCCAAGGAGGCCTTCCGCAAGGCGTCGGAGATCACGCACAAGGCCGGTGGCCGCGTCGCCATCACCCTGTCCGATTCCTTCTGTGTCGACCGCTATCGCGACGAGTTCGTCGGCCTGATCCGCAACCGCATGGTCGATCTCGTCTTCGCCAACGAGCATGAGCTCAAGAGCCTCTACGAGACCTCGGATTTCGACACGGCCCTGTCCTGGCTGCGTTCGGAGAACATCCTGGCCGTCGTCACCCGCTCCGAGAAGGGCGCGCTGGCGGTGACGCCGGACGGCATCGTCGAGGAGCCGGTCTTCCCGGTTGAGCGCGTGGTCGATGCGACCGGTGCCGGCGATCTCTTCGCCGCCGGCTTCCTCTACGGCCTAACCTCGAACCGCGAGACCCGCGACTGCCTGCGCCTCGGCGCGCTCGCCGCGGCCGAGATCATCTCGCATGTCGGCGCCCGGCCGGATGTCGTCCTGAAGACGCTGGCGGGGAACGAAGGCCTGCTGTGAGGCGCAACGCCGAGGACACCACGATTGTCATTCCGGGGCGGCCCTTTGGGCCGAACCCGGAACCCACGACCGGGTGACGTCCGAATTACAATTCCTCCGGCGTCCCTGATCGCTCGGTCTCACCTCGTCGTGGGTTCCGGGTTCTTCGCTGCGCGAAGCCCCGGAATGACAAGGCGACGAGCTCTCTCTCAATACAGAGTCGCCTTGACCCGTCCCGGCAGCGCCTCGTCATAGGTCTTGCCGTCGAAGGTCGCGACCTCGGCGTTGCGTGCCGTGATGTCGCGCAGGATCGTGCCGGGTGAGGGCAGGCTGCGCCGGTCGACCTGCCGCTCCGCGTTCCAGAGCTCCGCTCGCACCACCGCGCGCGAGCACTGGAAGTAGACCGCCTCGACATGGACGACCATCACGCTTGCCGGCAGCTTCCCGGCCATCTCGAACCGCGATAACAACTCTGGGTCGCAGGAAATCTCCGCGCGTCCGTTCACGCGCAGCGTCTCGCCGCAACCGGGGATCAGGAAGAGCATTCCGATTCGATCGTCGAACAGGATATTCTTTAACGAATCCAGCCGGTTATTGCCTTTTCGGTCGGGAATCAAGAGCGTTTTCGTGTCCCGGACCGTGACAAAGCCCGGCAGATCCCCGCGCGGCGAACAATCCAGCCCCTCCGGACCGACTGTCGCGAGCACGAAAAACGGCGAGGCCGCGATCAGCGCCGCATAGTTCGCATCGACATGATCGATCTCCTTGAAGGTCGATGCCGGCGCGACCGGGTTGGGGTAGGCACGAGAGAGGTCGTCGAGCGAGGCGATGCGGTGGTCGGACATGCCGGTCTCCATGGGTCGGCATATGTCTAGACTATTGGGCGCGCATCCACCAGCCGTCATTCTTGGGCTCCCCGAAGCCGTGACCCGGGAAGCTCCAGACGAGAAGATGCGGGAGCCTCACGCGGCACGAGATGCTGGGAGCAAGTCCGAGCATGATGCGCGGCTCGACCGTTGCTCCGTTCGAGGTTGCGAAACCTGAAACGAAAAACGCCCCGCATCATCCGATGCGGGGCGTCTTGTCTTACACAAGCTGGCGGGCGGTGATTACTCGGCCGCGCCCTGCTTCTCGCGGTTCTTCTCGGCCTCGCGCTGGGCCTTGAGCTTCTCGGTGAGGTCTTCGCCGGTGGCCTGGTCGACGACCTTCATCGAGAGGCGGATCTTGCCGCGCTCGTCCTGGCCGAGGAACTTGACCTTGACCTTGTCGCCTTCCTTGACGACGTCCGAGACCTTCTGGACCCGCTGCGGAGCGAGCTCGGAGATGTGGACGAGGCCGTCCTTGGCGCCGAAGAAGTTCACGAAGGCGCCGAACTCCATGATCTTGACGACGGTGCCGTCATAGATCACGCCGACTTCGGCCTCCGAGACGATCGACTTGATCCACTTGATCGCGGCTTCGATCGACTTGCCGTCGGCCGAGGCGATCTTGATGGTGCCGTCGTCCTCGATGTTCACCTTGGCGCCGGTCTTCTCGACGATCTCGCGGATGACCTTGCCGCCGGAGCCGATGACTTCACGGATCTTGTCGACCGGGATCTTCATCGTCTCGATGCGCGGCGCGAACTCGCCGAGCTGGCTGCGCGAGGCGGAGAGCGCCTTGTTCATCTCGCCGAGGATGTGCTCGCGACCGCCCTTGGCCTGCTCGAGGGCGACCTTCATGATCTCCTCGGTGATGCCGGCGATCTTGATGTCCATCTGCAGCGAGGTGATGCCCGCGGCGGTACCGGCCACCTTGAAGTCCATGTCGCCGAGATGATCCTCGTCACCGAGGATGTCGGAGAGCACGGCGAAGCGCTTGCCTTCGAGGATCAGGCCCATCGCGATGCCCGCGACCGGCGACTTCAGCGGAACGCCCGCATCCATCAGCGCCAGCGAGGTGCCGCAGACGGTGGCCATCGAGGAGGAGCCGTTCGACTCGGTGATCTCCGAGACGACGCGGATCGTGTAGGGGAACTCCGACTTCGCCGGCAGCATCGGGCGGATGGCGCGCCAGGCGAGCTTGCCATGGCCGATTTCGCGGCGACCGGGCGAACCCATGCGACCGGTCTCGCCGACCGAGTAGGGGGGGAAGTTGTAGTGCAGCAGGAAGGTTTCCTTGTAGGTGCCTTCCAGCGAGTCGATGAACTGCTCGTCATCGCCGGTGCCGAGCGTGGTCACGACCAGCGCCTGCGTCTCGCCGCGGGTGAACAGAGCCGAGCCGTGGGTGCGCGGCAGCATGCCGGCCTCGGCGACGATCTTGCGCACGGTCTTCAGATCGCGGCCGTCGATGCGGGTGCCGTCGTCGAGGATGGTCCAGCGCACGACCTTGGCCTGGGCTTCCTTGAACTGGCCGCCGACCTGCTCCTTGGTGAAGGTGGTCTTGCCGTCCGGCTCGGCCGAGATCAGCGAGGCGACCTTGGCCTTGGCGGCGTCCAGCGCCTTGTAGCGCTCGGCCTTGGTGGTGATCTTGTAGGCGGCGCGCAGGTCGGCGTCGACGAGCTTCAGGACGGCGTCCAGGACGACGGAGTTGTCGGCCGGGGTGTAGTCGCGCGGCTCCTTGGCGGCCTTCTCGGCCAGGCGGATGATGGCGTCGATCACCGGCTGGAAATGCTTGTGGCCGAACATCACGGCGCCGAGCATCACGTCCTCGGGAAGCTCCTTGGCTTCCGACTCGACCATCAGCACGGCGTCCTGGGTGCCGGCGACGACGAGGTCGAGAACCGATTCCTTGGCCTCTTCGATCGTCGGGTTCAGCTTGTAGGCGCCGTCGATATAGCCGACGCGGGCGCCGCCGATCGGGCCCATGAAGGGCACGCCGGAAAGGGTGAGTGCAGCCGAGGTCGCGACCATCGCGAGGATGTCGGGATCGTTCTCGAGGTCATGCTGGAGAACGGTGACGACGACCTGCGTGTCGTTCTTGTAGCCTTCGACGAAGAGCGGGCGGATCGGACGGTCGATCAGGCGGGAGACCAGGGTCTCCTTCTCGCTCGGACGGCCTTCGCGCTTGAAATAGCCGCCGGGGATGCGGCCGGCCGCGAAGGTCTTTTCCTGGTAGTTCACGGTCAGCGGGAAGAAGTCGAAGCCCGGCTTCGGCTCTTTGGCCGAGACGACGGTCGCGAGCACGACGGTCTCGCCATAGGTGGCCATCACGGCGCCGTCGGCCTGGCGGGCGACCTTGCCGGTCTCGAGGACGAGCTTGCGGCCGCCCCAGATCAGTTCTTCGGTTTGGATGTCGAACATGTTTTTCGTCTTTCGGTCGGGTTCGACCCGTCCGGTGCCTTCAGGTCCATGGGCAAGACGGCGGAACGCTCGGGTGTGAAAGGGATTGCGCCCGAGCGCTCGGCGATCCTGCCATGGACGTCTTGGGCGCCCGGCGGGTCACGCGGGAAGGCCGCCCCATGCGGCCGCCGCGGCAGTCAGGTGGCTCGCCCCATGGCGGCTTCACCTGAGAAGGAGCCGCCCGGAGCAGGTCGCACCGGGCGGAAACCGTCAGCTCTCGATCAGCGGCGGATGCCGAGCTTCTCGATCAGCGTCTTGTAGCGGGCCTCTTCCTTGCCCTTCAGGTAGTCCAGCAGGGACCGGCGCTGCGAGACCAGCTTGAGCAGGCCGCGGCGCGAGTGGTTGTCCTTGTTGTGGGACTTGAAGTGGCCGGTGAGGTTGGTGATGCGCTCCGTGAGGATCGCGATCTGCACTTCCGGCGAGCCGGTGTCGTTCGGCTTGGTGGCGTGTTCCAGGATCAGCGCGGTCTTGCGCTCGGCAGTGATCGACATCGGGATATCCTCGTGTTCGGGTTGATCTGGCGGGCCAGGCCGGGATGTCGTCCAGCAAGGTCCGAAGCCCGCGAGCCGCCTCATCGCGGAGGGGTCGCGCCGCCGGCTTTTCGGCCGGTTGCCCGGGCATATACACGAAATCGGTGGAAACGCCAGCGTTCCCGAGACCGGCTGGCTGTGAAGCCCTTGACGGCGCGTTAGGCCGAAGCCTCGCCGCGATCATAGCGCTGCTGCGCCGCCTCGACCTCGCCGATATGCGCCTCGGCCCACAGCGTCAGCTGGTTCACGGTCTGCGCCAGCGTCCGCCCGAGTTCGGTCAGCGAGTACTCGACGGTCACCGGAACCGTCGCGAACACCTCGCGCCGCACCAGCCCGTCGCGCTCCAGGCTCTTTAGTGTCTGCGACAGCATCTTCTGCGAGATATTCTCGATCCGCCGCCTGAGTTCGTTAAAGCGCAGGGTGCCGTCGTCGAGCGCGATCAGGATCAGCACCGCCCAGGTATCGCCGATGCGATCGAGCACGCGCCGCGTCGGGCATAAGGCCTGGAAAGGGTCGGGGCGTTTCAGCATGGCGGTTTCCCGGAGGTGACCATGTCGCGTGAAAGTGCCTTCTTTACGGGGCGGGGCGGCAGGATCAGATAGGTTCCATTGGAGTGTAGGTATCTGTTGGATACCACAACAAGGAGCCCCTGTCATGAAAGTCGCCAAGAAGGTCGCATTGATCGGCGCCAGCGGATTCATCGGTTCGCGCCTGCTGGCCGAACTCTCCGCCCGCGGACATGCCGTCACCGCCATCGTCCGCAGCCCCGAAAAGGTCGCCGTGCTGCCCGGCGTCACCGCCGTCAAGGGAGATGTCTTCGACAAGGACGGGCTTGCCGCGCTCCTTGCCGGCCATGACGCGGTGATCAGCGCCGTGCATTTCACCGCCAGCGACCCGCAAACCCTGCTCGCGGCGGTCAGGCAGTCGGGCGCGAAGCGCTATCTCGTCGTCGGCGGCGCCGGCAGCCTTGAGGTCGCGCCGGGCGTGCAGCTCTTCGACACGCCGGAATTCCCGGCCATCTATCTCGACGAAGCCCGCAAGGGCGGCGCTTTCCTCGACCTGCTGAAGCAAGAGCAGGGCCTCGACTGGACCTTCCTCTCGCCTTCGGCCCTGATCCAGCCGGGCGAGCGCACCGGGACATTCCGCCTCGGCACTGACCAGCTTCTCGCCGACGCCAAGGGCAACAGCTCGATCTCGGCGGAGGACTATACGATCGCCCTCGTCGACGAGCTGGAGACGCCGACCCATAGCCGCCGCCGCTTCACGGTCGGCTACTGATTTCTCGCGCCAATAAGAAAAGGGCCGCGCCTCCGGAGGGAGGCGCGGCCCTTTTTCATTGAACGGCTCGCAATTGCGCTTACGCCTTGCGGAAGCGCTTCTCGCCGATGCTGAGCGTGCCGCGCTTCAGCTTCCCGAGCGCGACCCAACCCGTCTCGCCCTCGAAATAGAGCTTCGAGCGGTCGACCGCGTAGCGGCCGACATGGTTGGCGCCGGCGGCGGGCTTCGCCTTGTGGAACTGACCGTCGGGCCTGAGGTCGATCAGGATCGATCCGTCCTCGGTCTTCCACTGGCCGATCGCGGCCTGTTCGAAGGGGCCGAGCGTGTCGGCGATGTCGAAATCGATCTCGAGCGGGCGGACGGTACGGCTAGCCGGCGCGAAGCCGGACGCGAACTGGCCGAGAGCCTGAAGAACCTGGCTGAACTGCATGGTTTTCGTCTCCCTGTGGTGGTGACGGCTGAAACCGCTTGTCGCAGACATCCCCGTCGGGACCTGTCAGCAAGCGGTGCGGCATCGATCGACTCCAGCGAGTCGGTCGAGGAACGTCACGAATTGAATGTGCGAGGGCGGCGTCGTGATCGAGCAAAGCTCCGGCGCCTGTCACGGAGATAGGTCGCAAGCGGGCCTCCGCAAGATGCGGCGCCAGAATTTTTGCCTGAAACGCGAACGGCGCCCCGGAGGGCGCCGTTCGGATGTCATGGTCGCGGTGGCTCCGAGGCGGTGCCGCCTCAGAACTCCTCCCATCCGGAGTCGCTGGCCCGGCCGCTGCCGCCATTGGCGACCTTGCGCGGGG
>NZ_JBMDKB010000033.1:0-42663 GCF_057809495.1 Allobosea sp. FG18 | reverse complement strand
CAAGGGGTCAACATTGGACGCCGATCGGGGGGCAACTTTGCGGGCCGTTTGACACACCGGTCGGCAGCCAGGCGGCTTGCTCCGGCGAGGTGATGAATGTTCGCCCGGCCGTCGAAATCGTGAGCACGCCGTCGATCGCATAGACGAGCTGATGCCAATCGTGGGCGTGCTCGGGAAAGTAATGGCGCGCGGGAATCGACTGCGCCCGAATGGTCAGGGGGCGCGGCGGGCGAGCACTTGGCGGGGCGGAAACCGTCAACCAGGACATCTACGAGCCCAATATGTCCGATACTCGATGAATTATGGCAAAACGTCGAAAGTTCGCCAAGAGCGCTTCTGCTATGGGCTATGAACCCAAACTCGAACGGAGCGGAACATCGCTATGGCCCATGTCGACAGCCGCGGCCTCGCCATTTCGACCAACTCCGCGGAAGCGGCGCGCTTCTACCGCGAGGGTATCGATCTTCTTCTCTCCGCCTGGCCGCGCGCCATGGAGACGTTGCAGCAGGCCCTCTTGGCTGACCCCGATTTCGCGCTCGCCCATGCGGCGCTGGCGCGCGCCTATGCGATCCGCGTCCAACCCGCCGACGCAAAGACCTCGATCGCCAAGGCATCCGACCTCGTCGCACGCAACGGCACGCCCCGGGAGCGCAGTCACGTCGCAACGTTGGCCTTCGCCGTGACGGGGCAAGCGGCCAATGCCCTTTCCGCGGCGTTGGCCCACATCGACAAATGGCCGCGTGACGTCGTGATCATGTCGTTGCCGCTCGGAGCCTTCGGCCTGTTCGCATTCTCCGGCATGGCCGATCACGACCAGGCTCGTGTCGACCTGTGCGAGCGCTATGCCGATCATTTCGAATCCGATGACTGGTGGTTCCTGACCTATCGCGGCTGGTCGCATGCCGAGAACGGCGCCGTGAGGCTCGGCCGCGATCTCGCTCAGCGGAGCCTGGATCTTCGGCCTGCCAACGCCAACGGTGCCCATGCCCTCTCGCATGCGATGTTCGAGGACGGCGCGGGGGCGGAAGCCGAGCGACTGATTACTCAATGGCTGCCGACCTATGACCGTTCAGGGATCCTGCACGGTCACATCGCCTGGCACGAAGCGCTCTCGGCGCTGGAACGCGGAGATGCAGCACGTGCCCTGGCGGTCTACGAGGAACACGTCCAGCCTGCGGTCTCACTCGGAACGCCGATCAACATCATGACCGACACGGTCTCGCTGCTCTGGCGCATCCGCACTTATGGGCATGAGGTCCCGGCCGGGTTGTGGGAGACGGCGCGGACTTACGCAGACACGAAATTCCCCAAGCCCGGCCTCGCGTTCGCCGACGCTCATCTCGGCCTTCTGTCCGCTGCAATGGGCGACAGGATCGCGGCGGGCGAACGCATCGAAGCGCTGACGAAGCTGGTCGAGGAAGGGGCGATGGCCGCGGGTCCGATCGTTCCAGCCATCTGCCGGGCTGCGCTAGCCTTCGCCGAAGGTGACTATGCCGGCTGCGCCCGGATTCTCGAGCCGATGGCCGGCGATGTCGCGCGGATCGGCGGCAGCGGCGCCCAGCGCGAAATCATCGAAGACACCTTGCTGCTGGCGCTGATCCGCAGCGGCGAAGCCACGAAAGCCCGCGCACTTCTCGACGAACGCCTCCATCGGCGCCCGTCACCGCGTGACACACTCTGGAAGAGCCAGATCGCAGCATGACCACGATCACTGCATCGAACGAACCCGGGCAGGCTGAAACCCTGCGCCGGGAACGCGGGAACGTTCTCAGGCTGGCCATCTGCCAGGCCCTGGCAGGAGCCAACTCGACCGTCGTCTACGCGACCGGAGCCGTCGTCGGAGACATGCTGGCGCCGAGCAAGGCGCTCGCAACGATGCCGATCTCGATCTTCGTCGTCGGCATGGCTCTTTGCACGCTGCCGGCTGGTGCGGTCGCGCAGCGCCATGGCCGCAGGGCAGCCTTCATGCTGGGAACCGGTTGCGGCGTGCTGGCAGGCCTGCTCGGTGCGCTGGCGGTTTACTACGCAGCCTTCTGGGTCTTCTGCGCCGCGACCTTCTTCGGCGGGGTCTACGCTGCGGTGGTGCTGTCGTTTCGCTTCGCGGCCGCCGACTGCGCCGCGCCTGCCCGGCGGCCCCGGGCTCTGTCGGCCGTAATGGCCGGCGGAGTCTTCGCCGGTGTGATCGGCCCCCAGCTCGTCACGCACACGATGGATCTGTGGGCGCCCCATCTTTTTGCCGCGACCTATGTCGGACAGGCGGCGGTGGCCGCGATCTCCGCCTTCATCCTTCTCGGCGTGAAGCTGCCAATGCCGACCGCAGCAGAGCGTGCCGGAGGCAGACCGCTGGGCGTTATCGTCCGCCAGCCACGCTTCATCCTTGCGATCATCTGCGGGGTCGTTTCTTACCTGCTGATGAACTTCCTGATGACGGCGGCACCCTTGGCGATGAAGTTCTGCGGCCTGTCTCAGGAATCGGCCAATCTCGGGCTGCAATGGCATGTCATCGCTATGTACGGCCCTAGCTTCTGGACGGGGCGACTGATCACGCGCTTCGGTGCCGCGAAGGTCGTCGCCGCCGGGCTTATCCTGACAGGCGCTTCGTCAGCAGTCGGCCTGCTCGGAATCGATGTCGCGCATTTCTGGGCGACGCTGATCCTGCTGGGTCTCGGCTGGAACTTCGGCTTTGTCGGCGCGTCCGCCATGGTGCTCGAATGCCATCGGCCGGAAGAGAAGGCACGCGTGCAGTCCTTCAACGACTTCGCCGTGTTCGGCACGATGGCGATCGGCTCGTTCCTGTCCGGCGGATTGCTGTCTTCCTTCGGCTGGAACACGGTTCTCTGGCTTTCGTTCGCGCCGCTGCTGACCGCCGTCCTAGCTTTGGTGGCGGGTCGGTACACAGCGACCCGGCGCGGCTGATCGGCATGTGCACATCGACCCCGAACACGAACGACAAGATCGCCATCATCGGCGGAGGTCTGGCGGGGCTCGTCGCGGCCCGCCGTCTGCATCAGGCTGGCACTCCCTTCGAGCTGATCGAGGCACGGGACAGGCTCGGCGGGCGAATTCTGTCGGCGGGGAGCTCTGGCGCATCGTCTTCCGATGGCTTCGATCTCGGGCCGTCCTGGCTCTGGCCGGAGATGCAACCTCAGTTGGCGGCGCTCGTGGACGAACTTGGCCTCGCCTGCTTCCGGCAGCATGAGGAGGGCGACGTCATCGTCCAACATCGCGCCGGGGCGACACCTGCACGCTATCCCGGAAATAGCTTCCGGCAATCGGCCTCGGCCCGCCTCATCGGAGGGACCGGCACTCTTGTCTCCGCCCTCGCCGCCCAGCTTCCCGCAGCATCGATCCGAACCGGCACAACCGTTCGCAGCCTGATACGGACCGAAGGTGGGGTCGATCTGATCTGCACGACGCAGCACGGAGAGACCGTGAGACGGGAGGCATCCCGGGTGATTCTGGCCCTGCCCCCGCGCCTCCTCGCGGAATCGATCGTTCTCGATCCGAGCATCGAGGGTCAGGTCCAGAGAGCTTGGCGGCAAACGCCGACCTGGATGGCTCCCCATGCGAAGTTCTTCGCGGTCTACGAGCGGCCGTTCTGGCGCGAGGCGGGCCTGTCAGGAGCTGGCCGCAGCATGGTCGGGCCCTTGGCGGAGATCCACGATGCCACCACGGCTTCGGGCCAGGCTGCCTTGTTCGGCTTCTTAGGTGTTCCGGCTCCACGGCGTGCAGAGATTGGTGAGGCGGCGATCGTCAAGGCCGCGGTCGAGCAGCTCGCGGCCATGTTTGGCCCCCTCGCAGGCGCGCCGAAAGCGACGCTCTACAAGGATTGGGCAGCCGATCCTCTCACGGCGACGCAGGAGGACCTGGGCGCTGCCGGCCATCCCGTCGGCTTCCCCTCACCTCACGTCGAAGGTGACTGGGCCGGGCGTCTCCTGCTGGCCGGAAGCGAGGCCAGCAGTCGCGAGCCAGGATATCTCGCCGGAGCAGTCGATGCCGCGGACCGTGCCGTCGAAGAACTGATGAAGCTGTCGGGCGGGATCGTCCGTAATCCGACGCCAACCCTAGTTGGGAGATAGTCGTAATGGGGAGCACCTATCGGGCCGTGGTCGTGACGGCTCCTGGAAAGCTCGAACTGATCGAGCGGGACATCCCGGTTCCCGGATCTGGGGAGGTCCTCCTCTCCGTGGAGGCATGTGGCCTTTGCGGTGCCGACGCGAACGATGTCGAACGGAGCGGAGGACCATGGCCTCGCGTTCCCGGGCATGAGGTGGTCGGTCGGATCGTCGCGCTCGGTCCCCAGGTGCCATCCATCTGGCGCGAAGGGCAACGTGTCGGCGTCGGGCGCCTCGGCGGCCACTGCAACGAATGCGCTCAATGCCGCCAGGGCAAATTCCAACTCTGCCGAAACCAGCATTTCGTCGGCTCGACCTGCGACGGCGGCTATGCCGAGATGATGATTGCCCGCGGTACAGGCTTGGTTTCCATTCCCAAAGAGTTGAGTTCGGAAGAGGCAGCTCCCATTCTGTGCGCGGGTATCGCGACCTTCAACGCGCTGAAGAAATCCGGCGCCGAGGCCGGGGATACGGTCGCCGTCCTCGGCATCGGCGGGCTCGGTCATATGGCCGTCCAATACGCACGCCGAATGGGTTTCAGGGTCGTCGCCATCGGGCGCGGCACGGATACCGCCCTTGATGCGCAAGGGCTCGGAGCTCACAGCTACATCGACACGGAAACGCAGGACGCGGCACAGGCCCTGACCGCCATAGGCGGAGCCAAAGCCATCATCGCCACCGTCGGCTTGGCCAATGTCGTATCGCCGCTCCTCGCGGGGTTGGCTCCGGGAGGTCGGCTCGTCATGCTCGGAACCGGCAAGGACCCCCTCGCCGTATCAGCCGGTATCCTGGTTGGTGGTGAGCGGAGCGTGCAAGGCTCCATCACCGGCACGCCCTACGAGAATGAACGGACCCTGGACTTCAGCGTCCTCACAGAGGTCCGGCCCTGGATAGAGACCATGCCTCTGGAGGATGCCGCCGACGCCTACCGTCGAATGAAGTCAGGCGATGCGAAGTTCCGGATGGTCCTAACAATGGCCAGCGCCGGCACCTGAACGAACTCATCGGGGACGGTTTTTTCAAGATCTCGTTCGCGAGCTGTTCTTTCATTATCGAAATAATTCAAAGTGTTGGGAGGCGAAAATCATGAAAGAAATGAAGGGAAGCCGGATAGATGGCCTCACAACGCTTGGCGGCATGTCTTCTCAAGATAACCTGCTGGACGTGAAGCCAGTCACCGAATTGGCATTTGAGCCCTTCGGCTGGATCGTCGAAACCACCAATTCCGGCTGCGATGCGAACAACGGCACTGCGCGCCGCCACGATATCCACGCTCACCCAGCCGCCGAGGTTCAGGCCGGATCCCGATTGGTCACTTCTATTTTCGAAGCGAAGCGGCAGCAGCCTGACCAGACCATCACCATGCTGGAGCGGCATGTGAATTCGATCCAACTGATCGTGCCGCTCGGCGGCGAGGGCCACGTCGTCATCGTCAGTCAAGCCGGCGAAGACGGCATGCCCGATCTTTCGACCCTCACAGCGTTCTCGTTCACGGCGTCGCAGGGCATGATCTATCGGCGGGGACTTTGGCATCATCCGATCATGGCGGTCGGCTCTGACGCCAGCTTTCTGGTGCAGTCCTGGCAGAACGGCACGGCGGCCGACTGCGAGATCGTTGCGATCGAACCGACGACATTAGCCCTCGACAGCGCCCTCTGACGATGACGTCGACTTGGTTCCCTGCCATCAGAAGAGGTATTTCACGAGCGCGGCGATCACCAAGATGACGATCGCAATGCCGAGAAATACGACCAGTCCCATCCCCCAGCTCATGCCGCTCATCATGCCATGCATATTGGCTTCTCCCTCATTCGGTACTGGCAGCAAGATGCGCTGAAGCTGATGCCTCTCTGACTTTCTCGACCTTCGCGGCCGATGGCAGCCGCCAACCTTTGATCAACGCGTAGATCGCCGGGATCACCAGCAGCGTCAGTACGGTCGACGAGACCATCCCTCCGATCATCGGCACGGCGATGCGCTGCATCACCTCCGAGCCCGTGCCGGTGTTCCAGAGGATCGGCAGCAGGCCCGCCATGATCGCGACCACGGTCATGATTTTTGGCCGCACGCGCTCCACAGCACCGAGCATGATCGCCTCGTGCAGGTCGGCGCGCGTGAACGCCCGCCCCTGCGCTTCGCAGCGCGCCCGCACCTCGCTGAGGGCGTGATCGAGATAGATCAGCATTATCACCCCAGTCTCGGCGGCGACGCCTGCGAGCGCGATGAAGCCGACGGCAACGGCGACCGACATGTTGAAGCCGAGCCACCAAAGCAGCCAGACACCGCCAACCAGCGCGAATGGCAGCGAGAGCATGACGATGAACGTCTCGGTCAGCTTGCGGAAATTCAGGTAGAGCAGCAGGAAGATGATCGCGAGCGTCACCGGCACGACCAGCTTGAGGCGGGCCTCGGCCCGTTCGAGATATTCGAACTGGCCGCTCCAGGCGATGCGATAGCCCGCGGGCAGCTTGATGCTCTGCGCGATCGCGTTCTGGGCATCGCGGACGTAACCGCCGAGATCACGCCCGACCGTGTCGACGAAGATGTAGACCGCTAGCTCGCCATTCTCGGTTCGGATCGAGGTCGCACCGCGCTTGCGCTCGATGCTCGCGACATCGCCGAGCGGAATGCTGGCGCTGGAGGGTGTCGAGACCTGGACCTCGCGCGCAATCGCCTGAGGATCGGAGCGCAGGTCGCGCGGATAGCGGATGCTGACGCCATAGCGCTCGCGACCCTCGACCGTCGTCGTCACAGTCTCGCCGCCCATCGCCATCACGATGGCGTTCTGGACGTCGCCGATGGAGAGCCCGTACCGCCCCAGCGCGATCCGGTCCGGCACGATGTCGAGGAAATAGCCTCCAATCACACGCTCGGCATAGGCGCTGCTCGTCCCCGGCACGGCCTTCAGCACCGTCTCGATCTGGCGCGAGACCGCCTCCATTTGCGCGAGATCGGTACCAAACACCTTCACCCCGATCGGCGTGCGGATGCCGGTCGCGAGCATGTCGATGCGGGCCCGGATCGGCTGCGTCCAGGCGTTGGAAACGCCGGGGAACTGGAGCGCCTTGTCCATCTCCGCCTTGAGGCTGTCGAGCGTGACGCCCTCGCGCCATTCCGCCTTAGGCTTCAGGTTGATGATGGTTTCGAACATCTCGGTCGGCGCCGGATCGGTTGCCGTCTGGGCGCGCCCCGCCTTGCCGTAGACCGAGGCGACCTCCGGGAACGAGCGGATGATCCGGTTCTGGGTTTGAAGCATCTCGGCCGCCTTGGTCACCGAGATGCCTGGCAAGGTGGTCGGCATGTACATCAGCGTGCCCTCGTCGAGGGACGGCATGAACTCCGAACCGAGCTGCCGCGCTGGCCAGAGGCTGAGCCCGAGAACGGTCACCGCGGCCAGGATCGTCAGCGTCTTGGCGCCGAGAACCCCGCGGATCATCGGGCGGTAGAGCGCTATCAAACCGCGATTGATCGGGTTCCGGCTCTCCGGGATGATCCTCCCCTTCACGAAGACGACCATCAGCGCCGGGACGAGTGTCACCGACAGGAGCGCCGCGGCCGCCATGGCGAAGGTCTTGGTGAAGGCGAGCGGCCCGAACAGACGGCCCTCCTCCGCTTCCAAGGTGAAGATCGGCAGGAACGAGACCGTGATGACGAGCAGGCTGAAGAACAACGCCGGGCCGACCTCGCTGGCCGCCTCGATCAGGATGTCGATGCGTGGCTTGTCCGGCGCGGCCCGTTCGAGGTGCTTGTGGGCGTTCTCGATCATGACGATGGCGGCGTCGATCATGGCGCCGACGGCGATCGCGATGCCGCCGAGGCTCATGATGTTGGAGCCCTGGCCGAGCACCTTCATCGCCGCGAACGCCATCAGGATGCCGACGGGCAGCATGATGATCGCGACCAGGGCGCTGCGCAGATGCAGCAGGAACACGATGCAGACCAGCGCGACGATGATGGTCTCTTCGATCAGCGTGCCCTTCAGCGTCTCGATGGCCCGCTCGATCAGCCCGGAGCGGTCATAGACAGGCACGATCTCCGCCCCACCCGGCAAGCTCGGCGCGAGCTCCGCGAGTCTTGCCTTGGCGTGCTCGATCACCGCCAGTGCGTTGGCGCCGAAGCGTTGCAGAACAATGCCGCTTGCGACCTCGCCCTCGCCGTTGAGTTCGGTGATGCCGCGCCGCTCGTCCGGACCAAGTTCGACGCGGGCGACGTCGGAGAGGCGAAGCGGCACGCCCCGGTCGCTTTTCAGGACGATGCTCTCGATATCGGCGATCGACTTCAGGTAGCCGCGGCCGCGAACCATGAACTCGAACTCGCTGAGCTCGACCGTGCGCCCGCCGACATCCATGTTGCTGCTGCGCACCGCCTCGCGCAGCGTGGCGAGCGAAACGCCCTGGGCACGCAGCCGCGCGGGATCCACGACGATCGCGTATTGCTTGACGAAGCCACCGACGCTGGCGACCTCGGCTACGCCCTCCGCGCGCGAGGCTGCGAAGCGCACCACCCAGTCCTGTAACGACCTTAGCTCGGCCAAACTCATGTCCTTGGCCATGACGGCGTACTGGTAGACCCAGCCAACCCCGGTCGCGTCCGGCCCGAGCGTCAGCGTGACCCCGGTCGGCAGGCGCCGCGCGGCCGCGTTGAGATACTCGAGCACGCGCGAGCGCGCCCAATAGGGGTCGGTGCCATCCTCGAAGATGACGTAAACGAAGGAGACGCCGAAGAAGGAGAAGCCGCGCACGACGCGCGCCTTCGGTACCGTCAACATCGAGGTCGTCAGCGGATAGGTGACCTGGTCCTCGATCACTTGCGGCGCCTGGCCCGGGTATTCGGTGTAGACGATGACCTGGACATCGGAGAGGTCCGGGATCGCGTCGAGCGGCAGGGTCTTCAGCGCATAGACACCCGCCGCCACGGCGAAGGCCGAGGCGACGAAGACGAGGATCAGGTTGCGCGCCGACCAGGCGATCAGGCGGGCGATCATGGCTTGGCCTCCGGCTGCGTAAATCCGCCCAGAGCGGCCTTGAGATTGCTCTCGGCATCGATCAGGAAGTTGGCCGCGACGACGACGCGGTCGCCCTCGGCGACACCCTCGGTGATCGCGACCATGCCGTCGCCGCGGCGCCCGAGCTTGACCTCGCGCGGTGCGAAGCGGCCCTCGCCCAGATCGAGGATGACGATGCGGCGCGTGCCGCTATCGATCACGGCACTGTCGGGAACGGCGGGTTCCGGAGAGGCATCACCGGAGCCGATATCGACATCGGCATACATGTTCGGCAGCAGCATGCCGTCGCGGTTGCCGATCTCGATGCGGACCCTGGCCGTGCGCGTCGCCTCGGCGATCTCCGGGTAGATCACGCTGATGCGACCTTCGAAGGAGCTCCCGGGACGGCCGCGCAACCGCACCGTGGCTGGTGCCCCGATGCTCACGGCAGCCAGTTCGCGTTCCGGAACATCGGCCAGAACCCAGATCGTCGAGATGTCGGCTAGCCGAAACAGACTGCCGCCGGCGGCCATCTTCATCCCATCGCTGACCGAACGTTCGAGCACGATCCCGTCACGTGGTGCCGACCAGTTGATCGTGAGCGGCACCTTCCGGCTTCGCTCGATCTCGGCGATGACCTCCGAAGGGACGCCGAGGTTTTCGAGCCGCTGTCTTGCGCCGCCTTCGGGTACGCCGCGCGCCGCGGCATTGAGCTCGGTGATGAACTGAGCGCCGGCCGTGCTGATCTCGGGCGAGTAAATGCGCGCGAGGCGGGTTCCCTTCGTGACGTGGTCACCGGTCGTGACCGCCGCGACCTCCTGGACGAAGGCGTCGGCGCGTATCGTCACGACGGAGACCCGCCGCTCGTCAAGCTGCACTACGCCTGGAACGTGAACGGTTTGGGCAATGGTCTGACGGCGGACAGGTTCGGAACGGACGCCGCTGCGCTGGATGCGCCCGGGCGAGAGCTTGATGACGCCGTCTTCGTTTCCCTCGCCTTCGTAGACGGGGAGATAGTCCATCCCCATAGAGTCTTTCTTCGGCGCCGGCGAGGTATCGGGGAGCCCCATGGGATTGCGGTAGTAGAGGACGCGCTTCGCGTCGGCCTGCACTGTCCGCTCCTCGCTCGGGAGTTTCTCCTCGAAGCTGACATCCTGACTGGCGCGGACGGCCGTGAAGGGTCTGCCGTCCCCGGCCTGGCGCGGCCCTGCCGAATAGACCGGCTTCCGGTCCGGGTCCTGATAGTAGATGACCGGGCCGCTTCCGACAGGCTCGTTTGCCGCGAGCGAACCATCGATACCGAGCCATCCGCGCCAGCCAACGGCAAGACCGCGTTGCCCGGCCCAATAGCCTGCACCTCCCGCCGCCAAGATGGCGGCGAGAGCGAGGCCCGTGAGGGCGAGGCGTTTCATGGCAGGGCCTTGAGGATCAGCTTGTTTTCGAGCGTGCCGGTTTCACCCTGAACCTTGGCGCCGAGCGAGAGGCGCCAACCGCCAGCCATGACCAGATTGGTCTTGAAGCGGTAGGTTCCGGGTTCGGTCGATGGCATCGCCTCGATCGGCGACGCCATCATCTCCATGCCGTCCGGCGCCATGTCGATGCGCTGCGCAAAGATCACGGCGTCGGGAACCGGCTTACCCGAGCGCTTATCGATGAGCTGAACGGCGATAACGACGCCGTTGCCGTGCTTGAGTTCGCTCTGCACGAGCCGGAACTCATAGTCCTTGATATCCGCGAGCGCCGGAAGGGAGACGGCCGCGAGCGGAAGCGCCGCGACGAGCGCCCGCAAAGTGTTGAAGGTCATGATCGTAGTCCTGAATGCATCAGGCTGCCGCACAGGCGCACAGCCTCAGACGTGGCGATGGCCACGGCTCACCGTCCGCCCGGAACTGCTGTGCGGACGAAACCAGCGCATTCGCGCTGGCGATGCCTCAGGTTCGTGGAGGTCGGGCGGGCGGCTCGAAAGGCCGCGAAACATGATCGGCGTCGTTCCCGCCGAGCCCGAGTTGAGCAACGATCGGCCGGGCGAGTGTAACGAACGACGTCGGTTCGCTGGCGAAGCATTTTGCCAGGCAGAAGCTCAACGCGGGGCAGTTGGTCGTGCAGTCCTTGGCCTTGCCCTGATCGGGCGGGCAGCACGGCATGGCGCCATCCATCGGCATCGCCATGTCCACTGCATCCGTACGGCCAAAGCCTGCCGTCGCCGGGCTGACGAAAGCAGCCAGGACGGTAGCCGTGATGAACAGGGCCAGCACCAGACAATGCGCAAAGAGCCGAAGCTTCATGCGGATGCTTTGCCATGGCGGCGAGATCCGCGAAAGGACCTTCATTTCAAGAGTTCGTCATTTCCGGTTCTTGGCGCTCCACAGGCATACCCCAAGCAAGACATTGATGACGGCCAGCATCATGAGGGCCACATAGGTCCAGTTCGAACCCGCCTTATCGAGCAATAGTGCCCCTGCCGTCGGCGCCAAGGCCTGGGCAACGAGGCTCGGCCTCGCGAGCTTTCCGACCAGGGGCGCATATCGCTGCGGTCCGAACTGAGCGAGGGGCAGCGTTCCCTTCGCGATCGAGAAGACGCCGTTCCCTGCGCCGTAGAAGATAAGCGCCAAGGCGATCGGGCCAGCCCCGAACGCCAGCATCGCGAGCCCGAAGGCAATCAGCCCAAGGGCCGCGCTCATCGTCCAGATCGGATGGTGACGGCCTCCGCCTGCCATCTCGACGACCCGGCCGCCAACCTGAGCCGGCCCGACAAGAGCTCCGAGCGCAACGGCCGCGGCCAAGCCGATCCCCTGTGCCTGAAGCAGCGTCAGCAGATGGACACCGACGATCGCGGTAATGGCACCACCGATGATCATGATCCCGGAAAGAATTCGGAACGCGGTGCGTTCCGACGGCAGCAGCTCGACCGTCGGACCGCCGCCTCCAACCTTCGCCTTCGGAAGCTCCGGTGGAACCTTCGGAAGGGCCATCAGGATGATCGGGAGGGAAACCAGAAGCTGGATGGCGGCATAGGCGAAACAGGTACCTCGCCATCCAAGATGAGCGACGAGGTAGGCCGATAACGGCCAGCAGACGGTGCTGGCGAATCCGCCCCACAAGGTCAGCATCGTGATCGCCGATCGTGCGCTGCCTCCGTAAAGACGCCCAAGCGTCGAGAACGCCGCATCGTACAGGCCTGCGGCCATCCCCGCTCCGAGAACGATCCAGCCGAACACGAAGACCGGCAGATTCGGGGCGATGCCCAGAGTGAATTGCCCGGTGGCCAGGAGGATGGCCGCCGCCGCCAGGACAGGTCGCCCGCCCGTCTCTCCGATGGCGCGGCCGACATGGGGCGCGACGGCCCCGGCGGTGAGCAACCCGATCGAAAGAGCGCCGACGATCCACGACAGAGGCCACCCGGTATCGGCGGCGATCGGTGCGGCAAGGACGGCCGGGAGATAATAGGACGAGCCCCAGGCGAGGATCTGCACCACGCCCAGGGCCGAAATGACGGTCAGCCGATCGCGATCGATCACGCCGCCTTCCCGCAACAGGAGGATGTCGCCTGCGCGGGCTCCGGCGCTTTGGCAGGACCACAGCCGCATCCAGCCTTGCCGTCGGCCTTCGCTGCGGCGTCATCGGCGCAACAGGCATCCGCTTCGGCCGGTACGGGACCACCGCAGCATCCTCCGGCTTCTGCCGGCACCGCGGTGCATACGCCCGTCTCCGGCAAGACGAGCCTGACATCGTCGGCCTCGGCCAGATCGCCGGCGATCGCCGCCACGACCGACCGAACCTGCTCGAAGCCCGTCATCATCAGGAAGGTCGGTGCGCGCCCGTAGCTCTTGATCCCGACGGTGTAGAACCCAGGTTCGGGATGCGAGAGTTCACGGTGCCCGTGCGGCGGAACGGATCCGCAGGAATGGAGATTCGGGTCGATCATGGGCCCGAGCGCCCGGGCGCTTTCGAGCCAGGGGTCGAACTCGACCCGCAGCTCCCGGGTCAGCGAAAGATCGGGCCGCTGTCCCGTGCAGGCCACGATGCGGTCGATCGGTCCGATGGTTCGGCCGACACCGCCGATCTCGCCGTTCACGACGATGCCCGCACTGTCCTCGCAAAGGTCCGTGACGGAGAAGCCGGAGACCAATTCGACGCGACCTTCCGCTACGAGACGGCGCAGGCGCTGCCCGAGATCTCCCCGGGCAGCGAGCTGGTCGTTCGAGCCCCCGCCATAGACACGGGAGAGATCCCGGCCGCGCGTGACCCAGATCGCCCTGGTCGCGCCGCCCCGAGCCGAAAGCTCATCGAGATCGAACAGCACGTTCGCGGCGGAGTGCCCGGCGCCCACCACCAGCGTCGTTCGGCCGACATAGTCGGCTCGGTCTCGGCCGAGGACATCGGGGATGCCGTAGGCGATCCGATCAGCCAGCGTTTCCTCGCCTTCCGCAGGCACGCCGCTGGCATTCACCGGGTTCGGAGTCCTCCATGTTCCGGAAGCGTCGATCACCGCCCGGGCCTGGACGCGGCTCACCGCGCCGTCGCGACCGACGACGGTCAACTGGAACGGGCGCAGCTCGCGGTCCCTGCTCACCACCTTGTCGATGCCATGGCGGCTGATCGCGGCAACGCGGACCCCGTATTCGATGACGGAGGTCAGTTCGTTCGTTGCCGCCAAGGGCGCCAGGTAGATTTCGACGAGGTCGTTTCCGGTCGGATAGCTCCCGCTTTCGGGCTCCCTCCAACCAGCGGCCGCAAGCAGTACCCGGCTGGCGGGATCGACATTGAATTCCCAGGGAGAGAACAGTCGGACGTGACCCCAGTCCCGGATGTTGGCGCCGGCCGCGTCGCCTGCCTCGAGCACCTTCACCGGTATACCTCGCGTGACAAGGTTCGCTGCGGCCGCGAGTCCGATCGGTCCGGCCCCGATGACGACGACGGGAAGCTCCTTCATCTGGATATCCTCCATTCCTGCTAGAAACATGGAATTAAGTGGCAAATGAAAAGCCGCTCAGGCGGCCTTCCCGGAAGCATCCGAGCAGCCTTCCTCAATGCAGCATTCGTCGGCGAGGAAGCCGAGTAGTGCATCCATGGCCGGATAGACCGCGCGGCAGATCAGGGTCGTGGCCTGTCGCTCCTGCGTGACGAGACCGTTCCGGATCAGCCGCTGAAGGTGGTGGGACAGGGTCGAAGCCGGGATCCCCAGGCGTTCCTGCACCTGATTGACAGGGAGGCCGCCGTGACCCGCGCGGACCAAGGTTCGATAGAGCTGGAGGCGCGTCGGGTTACCGAGCGCTTCGAGCTGCTTCGCTGCTTCTTCGATGTTCATGGAAATAAGTAGGCATGGACGGGATCGCTTCGTCAACCTCTATTTCCATGATCGTCGAATTACTCCGCTGCCTGAACCTTTCGTACGCTGTCGCTGCGCTCGTACCAATCCTTCGATCGGTTCACGATCCAGACCACAGTCAGCATGACCGGCACCTCGATAAGAACCCCCACCACGGTCGCGAGCGCCGCTCCGGAGTTGAAGCCGAACAGGCTGATCGCCGCAGCAACGGCGAGCTCGAAGAAGTTCGAGGCGCCGATCAGCGCTGACGGCCCCGCGACGCAATGCTGCTCGCCCGCGATCCGGTTCAGGAGATAGGCCAGCCCGGCATTTAGGTAGACCTGGATCAGGATCGGCACCGCCAGGAGCGCGATCACCATCGGCTGGGCGAGGATCTGCTCGCCCTGGAAGCCGAAGAGCAGGACGAGGGTGGCGAGCAGGGCCACGAGCGAAACAGGTCCCAGTCGGCCGAGCAGCTTGTCGAGCGCGGCCTGTCCGCCCTTCGCCAGAACGCGGCTGCGGACGAGTTGCGCGACGATTACGGGGATGACGATGTAGAGCACGACCGAGAGGACGAGCGTTCCCCACGGCACGGTGATCGCCGACAGGCCGAGCAGCAGGCCGACGATCGGAGCAAAGGCGACGACCATGATCGCGTCGTTGAGGGCGACCTGGCTGAGCGTGAAGTGCGGTTCGCCCTTCGTCAGGTTCGACCAGACGAAGACCATCGCGGTGCAGGGCGCGGCCGCCAGGATGATGAGTCCGGCGATGTAGCTGTTGATCTGGTCGGCGGGTAGCCACGGCCGGAACAGCCAGGCGATGAAGAACCAGCCGAGCGCCGCCATCGAGAAGGGTTTCACCGCCCAG
The DNA here is from genome assembly GCF_057809495.1 of Allobosea sp. FG18. Classification (NCBI taxonomy): domain Bacteria; kingdom Pseudomonadati; phylum Pseudomonadota; class Alphaproteobacteria; order Hyphomicrobiales; family Alloboseaceae; genus Allobosea; species Allobosea sp. FG18. Next base: position 27,389 of record NZ_JBMDKB010000033.1, on the reverse strand, counting down.
TTGATGAAGAGGGTGACGCCGATCCCGCGCCAGTGGCGGCCGACCTGCCCGAGCGCCGCGAAGTCGATCTTCAGCAGCATCGGGATGACCATCAGCCAGATTAGGACCGCAACGGGCAAATTTACCTTGGCGATCTCGGCAGAGCCGATGGCTTGGAACACGCCCGGCATGACATGGCCGAGCACAATCCCGACGACGATGCACAGCGCGACCCAGATGGTCAGGTAGCGTTCGAAGGTGGACATGGTGACCTCAGGCGAGTGCGACGGGACGGCCGGAGGCATCGACGACCAGTTCGCCGTCCTCCTTGCGGAATTCGCCGAGCTGGGGCGGCAGCAGGGGCAGGACCGCCTCTGACGGCCGGCACAGCTTCACGCCCTTGAGCGACACGACCAACGGACGGTTCATTAGAATGGGATGGGCCTCGATCGCATCGAGCAGGACTTCGTTGGAAAGGCTCGGGTTGCCGAGGCCGAGTTCGGCGAAGGGCGTGCCCTTTTCGCGCAGGATGTCCCGGGCGGTCAGCCCGGCGCGATCGAGAAGCTGCTTCAGCAGCGCCCGGCTCGGCGGCGTCTTCAGATACTCGATGACGTGCGGCTCGACGCCGGCATTGCGGATCAGCGCGAGCGTGTTTCGGGAAGTCCCGCAGGCCGGGTTGTGGTAGATGATGACGTCCATCACGCCACCTCCGGGCGACCGCCGCTCGCGCCCTCGAGGCCCCCGATCCGCCGAACCTGCTGAGCCAACGCCATCTCGTCGAGGCTGGCGACGGGCAGCGACAGGAGGACGTTGATCCGGTTCCTGAGATAGCGCAACGCCGTCACGAAGGCTCGCTCGCGCTCGATCTCGCTGCCCTGGACGTTGGACGGGTCCTCGATGCCCCAGTGCGCCGTGATCGGCTGCCCGGGCCAATGCGGGCAGGCCTCGCCCGCCGCCTGATCGCAGACGGTGATCACGAGATCCATGACGGGTGCGCCGGGCTTCGCGAAGAAATCCCAGGTCTTCGACGACAGGCCCTCGGTCGGGATGCCTTCGGCATCCAGAACCTTGAGCGCCATCGGCTTCGGCCCGGGGCCGCCCTCGCTGCCGGCGGAGAAGGCTCGAAAACGTCCTTCGCTGAGATGGTTGAGCAACGCCTCGGCCATGATCGACCGGGCGGAGTTATGCGTGCAGAGGAACAGCACGTTGTGGACGCGATCAGGCATCGGTCGTGACCTTTGGCGGGCAGCAGGGCGTGAGCTCAACCAGGAGCGGCGCGCAGATCTCCGCACGGCCACCGCAGCAATCCTTGAGGAGGAACCCGATGGCCGATCGAAGCGCGTCAAGATCGGCTCGGTAGATGATCGAGCGACTGAAGCGCTCCGAACGGACGAGCCCTGCCCGGCTGAGGATACTCAGATGGGACGACATGGTGTTGTGGGGAACTTCGAGACGGCGAGCGACCTCGCCGGCAGGCAACCCCTCTGGCTCCGCGCTCACCAGCAGGCGGAAGACGTCGAGGCGAGTACTCTGCGCCAGCGCTGCCAGCGCGAGGATGACTTGCTCATTTTCCATATGTCGAGACTTATCGACATTAATATCGAAACGCAAGGCGGGTGTCGGTTGGAGACGACGCGAACCAAACTTGCTTTCGGCGGCAACTTCTCACTCAACGTTCGGCCCCGCACTCGCCGAGCGTTGGCCCGAAGATGCCGACACCGCGGATCGGATCCGTAGCGTCATGATGATCGCACTGGAAGGCCGGAACGTGAAGGGCACGGTCGCCGCTCTCCGAAAGAACCCCGGCTTTGCGGCCATGCACACGACGAATGGTCTTTGGGACCTTATCGCCGAGATCGAGGTCCCAAGCATGGCCGAATTCAATCGGCTCCTGACCGGCATTCGCGTGATGGAGGGCATCTCGAAACCCGAGACGCACCTGTGTCTCGGCCCCGCATAACCGGCAGCATCATCTGCCGGGCAGCCTATCAGCTCTTCGCCGAGCTGAGATGTGAGACCTGCGGTTGGAAGATCGGCGACTGAAGCCCGACCTTCGGATCGCTGAAGGGTCTTTCGGCCTCCTTTCTCCGGGCGAGCGGCGTCATTCTCATCGACACCCGGACCAAGGAGTGACCATGAACCCGAAGGAACTCATCGACCGCATCGCTTCCATGCCGCCGCAAGGCGCCGCCGCCACGGCGGCAATGCGCGGTGCTAACGCAGCGGTCGTCGGAATTCTCGGTGCCGCCCCTTATGACCCGGTCTGGGCGAGCGCCGTTCAATCACGACACGTCTTCGTTCTGCCGCTTGCGGGCTTTCTGCTCCTCACCATCTGTAAAGCACCGCCCTGGATCACCGTGGCATTTCTGGCCGTCGCTGGCGTACTCACGCATTCTAAGAGCGATGGAGCCTTATGATCATCCTCCGTGCCTCGGGGCCGCAGGTGCCGATGCCCCAGCAACCGCTGCCGCTCCCGATCACTCACAAATGATAGGTGCCGCGTTAACACGAGCGGCAGCAAATTTGATGCTCGTGACCGAGGCTGCGGGGCGTGCTGGGATGGAGTCCTTTTTAGATGCAGCATCGTTTCGATGGTGGCAGGATCGCCAAGGTTTTCGCCTCCGGACAATCGATGCGCATCGTCGTACTCGCTGACATCCATGGGAATCGCGAGGCACTCGATGCAGTGAAGGAGGCTGTCGCTGCGGCGGCCCCGGACGTGATCGTGATTGCCGGCGATATCGTCGGGTATGGGCCGGATCCGGCTTATGCAGTGGAAGTTGCGGCGCAGTACGCCGCGAACGGTGCGCGGGTGGTGCTCGGCAATCACGATCAGGCGGTCCACCAAGAGGACCGTGGCATGACCAAGGCCGCTCGCGACGCAATTCACTGGACGCGCAGCCAACTTTCGGAAGAACATCGTGCCTTCCTCGCCGGACTGCCTCTGACAATCGTGGAGGAGGATCGCCTCTATGTTCATGCGAGTGCCAACGAGCCCGGCCGCTGGCGCTACATCCTGGACGCGCAGGCAGCGGAATCCGCCTTCGATGCAACCGGAGCGCGTCTCATCGTCTGCGGCCACACGCACGTTCCAGCCATGTTCTATGCTCGTGTCGGCTACCCGCCCGTCGCGTTTCGGCCGCTTGACAATCAACCGGCACCGTTGATCGCGACGCGTCGACACCTTGTGGTCGCGGGCTCCGTCGGGCAGCCACGAGACGGCAATCCGGCCGCCTGCTTCGCTCTCATCGACTTGGAGCAGCGCTGCGTCACCATGCGGCGCGTGCCCTATGATGCAGAAACGACTGCCCGCAAGGTGCTGGCGGCGGGGCTGCCGCCGGCTCTCGCCACGCGGCTCATTTTCGGCCGGTGAACAGAATGCGCTTCCACGAAGGACAGATGATCGACGGCTTCACGCTGAAATCGCTGATGCCTTCCGGCGGTATGGCTTCACTCTGGCGGGCACATCATCCGGATGTGGAAGCCTCCGTCGTCCTCAAGATTCCCTTTCTCGAGCCCGGCCAGGATGTCTCGACCGTCATCGGCTACGAGGTCGAAGAACTGATCCTGAAGCGCCTATCAGGCCCCCATGTTCCGCGCTACATCCGCTCCGGCGATCTGGCGGAGACGCCCTACATCGCTATGGAGTTCGTCGAAGGCGAAAGCCTCGCACGGATCGCCAGGAATGCGCCACTCTCGCCCGAGGAGGTCGCGCGCATCGGCGCCGAGGTGGCGGCCGCCGTCGCCAGCCTGCATCAGCAGCAGGTGGCACATCTCGACTTGAAGCCCGAGAACGTCATCCTCGCCGCCCGCGGCGCGGTGCTGCTCGATTTCGGCCTCTCACGCCATGCCGGCCTGCCAGACCTGCTTTCGGAGGAAAGCAACGTCCCAATGGGCTCAGCCGCCTATATCGCACCCGAGCAGGTGCTGGGCGACCGGTCCGACCCTTCGAGCGACATCTTCGCCCTGGGCGGCATCCTCTATCTGCTCGCCACCGGAGAGCCGCCGTTCGGCTGGCCCTCGACACAGGCGGGGATGAAGCGAAGGCTCTATCAGGCGCCGAAGCCGCCCTCCGCCCGCAATCCGAAGGTACCGGCCTGGCTGGAAACGATCATTCAGAAATGCCTCGAGGTCGATCGCGAGCGCCGCTATGCGGATGCCGCCCGGGTCGCTTTCGAGTTGCGCAACCCTGAGCAGGTGGTGATCGTCGAGCCCCTGCCACAGCGCCGCTGGTGGGACTGGCTCCTCGCAGCGTTCCAGAAGCGCGATGATCTTCTGCTCACCGGCGCTCCAACGGCCCGTCGGCGCGAGGCCGGTCCGGCACTTATCCTGGCGGCAGTCGACCTCGCCGATGGCGTCAATCCGCTGGCCGATGCCGTGCTCGCCGAGACCGGTCGGCTCTTGGCGGCCCGCTCCGATTCACGCCTCTCTTGCCTAACCGTCCTGAAGACCGAGATTCTGCGGGAGGACGTCGTGGCGGACAGCGCTGGCCACTCCGTCTACATCAAGCGGCTGGTTGCGCTTAAGGCCTGGGCGAGCCCGCTCGGCCTTGCCGAGGACCGGATCAGCTACCACGTCGTGCAGGCGGTGAGCGCAGCCGACGCTATATTGCGTTATGCCGAGCATAACCAGATCGGCCACATTATCCTCGGTGCGCGCGGCGCCTCCACCCTGCGCCGCCATCTCGGCAGCGTCTCGTCCAAGGTCGTGGCCGAGGCCGGATGCTCGGTGACGGTGGTACGGAACAGGTCTTCCACCTAACGCGCGTAGCGTGATGCAGTCATAGCGACGAGGTTGCCGCGCTTCCAAGGAAGTTCGCCCGAACTATCCAGGTCGTGCCGCCAAAATCACCCTCCGCGATTACGCGATGCCGATCGCCATCGGCAGGTTCTTGAAGATCACATAGATCGCGACCGTCAGGATGAGCGCAGCGAAGATGCGGTTCAGCGTGGCCTTGCCTTTCGAGAGATGCGTCGCCAGGAGCATGCCGAGAATGCCGCCCGCGACGCCGCCCGAGATGAACTGCACTGCGACGACCCAGTCGACGAGGCCGCTGCGGGCATAGTTCAGCGCCGTCGCCAGGCCGAACGTTCCCACTGCGAGCAAGGAGGAGCCGATGGCATTGATCATCGGCATGCCGGTGGCGAAGACGAGCGCCGGCACGATGAGGAAGCCGCCACCGATACCGAAGAAGCCGGAGGCGCCGCCCGTCGCCAGCGCTGCGGCGGCGGTGAGCGCACACATGCGCCGATCCACCGGCCGCTCATCGCCTCGGCTGACGCCGCGCGGCCGCAGCATCAGCAGCCCCACAACAACCATCAGTGCGCCGAAGAGCAGGAGAAGTCGTGTTCCGTCGACGACGAGGCCGAGGCTCGATCCGACAAGGGCGCCGAGCGAACCGAGCGCCGCGAAGACTGATGCGCAGAGCCAGCGGACATGGCCCTTCCGGGCATGGGCGAGCAGGTTGGCATAGGCATTGATCGAGACTGCCAGCGCGCCAGTGCCAATCGCGATATGCGGGCTGGCGACGCCGACGACGTAGAGCAGCAGTGGCGTGGCCAGGATCGAGCCGCCCCCGCCGACCAGCCCAAGGCTGAAGCCCACGAGGCCGCCGGAAGCGAGGGCAGGGACGAGGGTCGAGGTCATCGCGGCAGCATCCCCGCGATCACCCGATCATGCAGTATCATCCCCACCACCATCGCTGCGACGAACAGGAGAACCGGGACGAGGCCCATCGACAACGCCGAGACCGCCGGGCCCGGGCAGAAGCCGGCGAGACCCCATCCGGCTCCGAACAGCGCCGAGCCCGCTAGCAGCCTCCCATCGATCTCCGTCTTCTCCGGCAGGTGGAAGCTGTCGTCGAGCAAAGGGCGCCGCAGACGGCGTTGCAGCATGACGCCCGGCACCGCCACGAGCACAGCGCCGCCGAGCACGAAGGCCAGGCTCGGGTCCCAATGACCGCTGGCGAGATTGAGGAAGCCGAGCACGCGCGCCGGATCCAGCATTCCGGAGAGCGACAGGCCGAATCCGAACAGCGCACCGGCAAGGAGCGCAACGACGATACGCAGGGGCGCGAGAGGCTTCACCGCAGGAACTCCATCAGCGTCGCCATGGCGACCCCCGCGAGGAGGAAGGTCGCGGTCGCGGCGAACGAACGTCTCGAAAAGCGGGCGAGGCCGAGGATGCCGTGTCCCGAGGTGCAGCCCGAGCCCATGCGCGTGCCGATGCCGACGGCCAGCCCGGCCACGAGGACCAGGGGCCAGGACGTAGCGATGGTCACGGACGGGAAGCTCCCGAAGGCCAGCATGTAGAGCGGCGGGCCGCTGATGAGCCCGATGACGAAAGCCGCATTCAGCGGGACCTGCGCGCCGCCGAGCAAGCGGCCGACGATGCCGCTGATGCCGGCGATCCGTCCGTCGAGCAGCAGGAGCGCGACGGCGGAGAGGCCGAGCAACATGCCGCCGATCAGAGAAGGCCAATAGACACTCATGGCTGCTGCTCCGGTTCGCAATAGATGGCGTAGAGGGCTTCGATCAGGCGCGCGGCCTTCTCTTCGCTCAGACGGTAGAAGATCTGCTTGGCTTCGCGGCGCGTCGTGACGACCCCGGCTTCGCGCAATGCGCCGAGCTGCTGCGACAGCGTCGGCTGACGGATGCCGAGCCGCTCCTCGAGCTCGCCGACGGCGTATTCGCCCTCGGCGAGTGCGCAGGCGAGCCGCAGACGTGCTGGATGCGACAACGTCTTGAGCAAGGCGGCAACCTCGCCAGCGCGCTCCTCCATCTCAGCCGGCGGCATCGTGCGGATCATTGCGGCGGCCATCACCATGCGGCCCCCGAGAGCGCATCGAGCGGGAATTTGAGATAGCGCCTTCCGTTGGCTTCGGGCTCCGGCAGCCGGCCGCCGCGGATGTTGACCTGGAGTGCATGCAAGATCAGCTTCGGCATCGGCAGGGTGCGGTCGCGCGCTTCCCGCAGCGCGACGAAGCGCTCCTCCGTCATATTGACGAGGTGCGGGTTTGCACGCTTTTGCTCGCCCACGGTGCTCTCCCATCTGGCGCCGCGCCCGCCAGGCTCGTAGTCGTGCCCGGTGAACAAGCGCGTCTCTTCCGGCAGGGCCAGGATCGCCTGGATCGACGCCCACAGGGCCCGGGCGCTGCCGCCCGGGAAATCCGCGCGCGCCGTGCCGGAATCCGGCATGAAGATCGTATCGTGCACGAATGCCGCGTCACCGATCACATAGGTCACGGAGGCAAGGGTATGGCCGGGCGAGAACATCACGCGACCCGAGAGTTCTCCCACCTTGAAGCTGTCGCCTTCGGCGAAGAGTCGATCCCATTGCGAACCGTCGATCGCCAGTTCCGGCCAGTTGTAGAGGCCCTGCCAGAGCTTCTGGACATCCGTGACGCGCGCGCCGATGGCTGTCCGGGCGCCTGTTTTCTGCTTGAGATAATGAGCGGCCGAGAAGTGATCGGCGTGGGGATGGGTGTCGAGGATCCACTCGACGGTGAGCCCCTCGCGCGCCACATAGGCGAGGATCGTGTCGGCCTGATGCGTGGCGGTCGCGCCGGACTTCTCATCGAACTCATAGACCGGGTCGATGATCGCGCAGCGCCTCGTCTTCGGATCGGTTACGACATACTGGATGCTGCCGGTGCGCGGCTCGTAGAAGCCCTTAACTTGCGGCGCCTTGGCCGCATTCCGGGCGAGCCACTGCACCGCGCCCGAGAGATCGAAGCCGTGCGCGCGACCGAAAGCCTCAACCTCGCCGGGCTTCATTCGCCCTGCCAGCACCTCGCCCAGCACGTGCAGCGTCAATGATCGCGTGCCGCTGCGGCAATGGGCGTAGACGCGCCCCTTGGCCCCCGACACTGCCTCTTGGAAGGAGCGGATATCGGCTTCGGTGATCGTCGTCGCCGTCACCGGAATGAAGCGATAAACAAGACCCGACTGCTCGAGAATCGCCTTCTCGGCGGCGCTGCTGGGTTGTCCAGTTTCCTCACCGTCGGGTCGGTTGTTGATAATGGTGGCGAAGCCGGTCGCCGCCAGCGTGGCGAGCGCCTCCTGCCTCGGCTGACTGGCGATCGTCAGCCGGTCGTCGATCTTGACGGCAGTCATCGTGAGCATCCTCTCAGCAGAAATCACTTTACAGTTAAATATAATATATATCGACTAAATGCAAGCCCGCCTGCGGCCGACCCCGCTAATGGCGCTCCAACTGCTTCGTCAGGAGGCTGGAACGCCATTAGCGGGGTCGGCTTCATCACCCGAAGAGCCCCGCCACAAGCAAGCCTGGCTCGCTTCACACAGCATTTGTTTCCGCTGCAATGGTTTGACGGAAGCCGTCGCGATCGCGCAACGGACCCACCACATCGCGCGGCAGAGCATTGTTGTCGGTCTCGGCCTGTCGGGCATTGCCATGGTTTTCGCGGCCTTCGGCTTGATCCCTCCCGTGGCCGGGGCCCTTCTTCAGGAGGGCATCGATATCGCGGTCATTCTCAACGCGTTGCGAACGCTTGCAGGGCCGAAAGAGTGGCGTTTCCGGCTCGCTTGGAAGCGGCGCCAGTTCGCCCATGATCGCAGGCCCTGAGCAGTTCGCTCTCCGATCATTTCGTTTTTGATTTCTCTCAAAGTGACCGACCGAGATCCGTGCTTGGTTCACGCATCGGTCCGGTTGGCCGCACGCCAGATACCGGGCTTTGATTGAGCGGCACGATCTTCGCGGCTCCACCGCACCGCTCGCCATCGTCTCACAGGAGGCCGTCATGGCAGGAGCAGCAACCAAGCTTCCAATCAAGAGTGAAACCCGTGCGCCTTCGCCTCGCCGAGCCGAGCCGGCGGGCCTTGAAGGCTTTTGGAACGAGATGGAGCGACTGTTCGACACTTTCGGCTTTCGCTCGGGCCGACATCCGTTCGCGAGCGCGCCTTCCTTCGACCCATCCCTGCCCCGCTTCGAGCGTTGGGGAAGTGTCCCCGCAGTCGACGTGTCCAAGACGCACAATCTCTACGAGATCACCGCCGAGCTCCCGGGCATGGCCCCGGCTGACGTGCAGGTCAAGCTATCCGAAGGCGTTCTGACGATCAGCGGCGAGAAGAAAAGCGAGAAGGAGCGGAAGGACGAGGACGCCTATGTATCCGAGCGCCGCTATGGTTCCTTCTTCCGTTCATTTCGCATGCCCGACGATATCGCCGCCGACAAGATTGACGCGAACTTCGCCAACGGCATCCTGACAATCAAGGTGCCGCGGCAGGCGAGGTCTCAGCCAAAGGAAGAGGTCATCCCCGTCAAGGCGGCCTGACGCCGTCGGCATCGCGCCGCAAGCGCTCGCATTCGCGAGAGTATCCTGGGCGCTTGCCGATATGCCGAGCGATCAGTGAGCACTTCCGTAGCGATCCGGGAGAAAGCCAATGATGTATGTCGTCACACTCCATCTTGCGCGAACGCCCACCCATCCGGACGGGCACCCAGGCTGTGGATACGAGATTCACGCACCATTGGACGCGAAACTCCATCTTGATCCCAAAGCCTGGCAGCGAAACCGTGACAAGTGCCGTGTCCGACGCTTCTGGGCTGGTGAAGCCGATCGATACGGTTGGCTGGTGCATCGGGCCGGCGGATCGGGTGGGGCAACCTGGTGCATCGACTATGACGATGCCGGCACTGCCGACGATGAGCCCGGGTTCCGGTTCGACGGCCATCGCTTCGGAGCGGGCGACTATATCTCGATCAGAAATGCCGAGGATGGGGTTCTGCTGCCGTTCCAGGTTGCCTCGATGAAGCTGAAATAACCCGCTCGCGGGTGAAGCAGCGAATCCTTGGTTCCTCCTCCGCGCTGAGCCGCCGTTCAGCGTGATCCTCGCACACGAAGGCCCCGCGATGAGTTCGAACATTCGCAACTTCGCCAGCATCATGGTTTGCGTGGGACCGTCGAACGACGCCGAAAACCGTGTCGCGCTGGCCGTCTCGCTCGCGTCCCGTTTCGGCAGCCGCCTGATCGGCGTAGCCGCCGAGGAGGCAGCAATCCCCTATCTCGAAGACGGTTTAGGTACCGCGCGTCCGATCCTGGTCGAGAACGCCCGAAAAGCCGCTATGGAAGATCTCGGGCAAGCAGAGGCGAACTTCCGACGTGGCGCCGGCTCGCTACCGGACGTCGAGTGGCGCTGGAGTATCGAAGAGCCCAACTCGTTCATCGTCAACCAGGCACGCGCCGCCGATCTCGTGGTCGTCGCAAGGTCGTCTTCGGGAACTTCCCATCGGCTCATGACGATCGACCCCAGCGAAGCAGTCTTACGATTGGGCCGCCCCGTGCTTGTCGTCCCGCATGACTGCCGGGAGATATTCGCCCGGAGTGTCATCGTAGCCTGGAAGGACACGCGGGAAGCGCGGCGCGCCGTGCTCGATGCCCTGCCATTTCTCCAACGCGCCGAAACCGTGACGGTGCTTTCCGTTGACGAAGAAGCAAGCACGGCGGGCACGGAGGATGTCTGCGCGCACCTCGCGCGCCACGGTATTGCCAGTCGGCACTTGGCGCGCGCGTCGCTGTCGGGCTCCTGCGCCGACACCATCGTAGATGCTGCGCTCGAGGAAGGTAGCGACCTGATCGTGTCGGGCGCTTACGGGCACACCCGGATGCGAGAATGGGTTTTCGGGGGCGTTACGGGCGATCTTCTCGCCCATTCGCCAATACCCTGCTTGATGTCGCATTGAGGATGATCCCCACCAGAGATCACGCAAACATATGTCGAATTTTCAGCGCCGAATTATTGATGATTATCAATGTAATAAGCGTATAGATAACCAAACTGAAGATACACCCAAACACAGGAGGCTGCCATGGGTGATTTATCTCTTCGCGAAAGCGTGCTGAACGAGTTGGAATTCGAGCCAAGCGTCAATGCGGCCCATATCGGCGTCGCCGCCGACAATGGCGTCGTCACCTTATCCGGACATGTCGGCAGCTACGCCGAAAAGCTGATGGCCGAGCGTGTGGTCCAACGCGTGAAAGGCGTTCGGGCGATCGCACAGGAAATCGAGGTCCGCTGGCCGAGCGATCAGAAAACCAACGATGACGAGATCGCGCAGCGCGCGCTCAAGATCATCGAATGGGATACCACGATTCCCAACGGCAAGGTCCAGCTCAAGGTGCAGAAGGGCTGGGTCACCCTGACCGGCGAGGTCCCGTGGTACTTCCAGAGCAGTGCCGCGCAAACCGCCGTTCGGAAGCTGTCGGGCGTGACTGGCATCACCAACAACATCACCATCAAGCCCACCGTCCAGGCCGGCGACATCAAGCACCGGATCGAGGACGCTTTGAAGCGCAATGCCGAACTCGAGGCGAACCAGATCCGCGTTCTCGTTTCGGGCGGCCGCGTGACTCTCGAGGGCAAGGTGAGCGCATGGCACGAACGCGTGCTCGCAGAACGAGCTGCCTGGGCCGCTCCCGGGGTCGCGATCGTCGAGGACCGTCTCGCAGTGGCCTGAGGGCTTCCGGGAAAAGCAGACCAGCCGCGATCCGCGTCTCGGCCGGTCCCTCCGGGCAATCTCGACGGCTAACTCATGTCGAGGAGCGATCATGCTTGCGACACGGCTGGCGAAACAGGAAGAGCAAAGTATTCGAAGAACCCATTCCGCTCTGATCCCGGCATACCTCATGCGCGACGACGGAAGCGTGTTCAGGATTTGGCCGAGCGGCCACATCGAACGGATCGGCGCGCAGCCCGGCAAGTGCGATTGCCGCTTCCCCGAATACGAGAAGCCGGGCACTGGCGATAAGAGGTTGTCCGGCTGAGTAGGAGTTCGGCTGCATCCAAGGACGCAACTTCATCCCGGCTGCAAGGTCTTGAACCCGGCGCAGCGCTTCCATGTAACGCTCGTTGCCGATTGAATCCGAAAGATCGCGTGGCGTGCGAGGTCAACAATGTCGAAGAAGGTCGACTCTCAATCCGATTACGACCAGTGCAACACCCTGCTTCTGAGCGCTTATTTTTGCGTGATGGGCCGATCAACGTTCGATCAGAATTTACGAAAATCGATCGAAGAGGCATTGACGATATTACTTAAGGAAAAAGACAAAAGAACGACGTCAAACGTTATCCCATTTTGCCGCGAATCGTCACAACGGCAGCTCACTGATCGATAGGACAAAGCGTTTCATCGAGTAATTTTTTCTCGAGACGCTCGATAAGATCACCTTGCGCCGCCAGGATGCGCAACCGTGCTTCCGGAAGTGAGAACCAAGCCGCACGGTCGATTTCGGGAAATCGGTGAATCCGACCGCTGCCACGCGGCCATTCCATCTCAACCTCACTACCACAACGAATCCGCTCCGTGTCCAGGTTACCCTCGATGGCAAAGCCTTCGACGATCTTCCCGGACCTTTGTCGAATGCATCCGAGCGGAGCGAGCGGCCCTTCAGGCATGGTTCCCAGTTCCTCGGCGAATTCACGTCGCGCGGTTTCCTCCGCGGCCTCGCCCGGATGCGGCTCGCCCTTGGGAATCGACCAGGCACCCAAATCCTTGCGCCGCCAGAACGGGCCGCCCGGGTGGACGAGGAGAACCTCGGCACCTTCCTCCGCAACGCGATACATGAGAATTCCGGCACTGGACGAAGCCATCGAAGTAATTCCACCGCCTCCAAATTTTGCGTTGCGTCAAAGACCCGATGAAGCCCCCGGAGGAAACTCTCCATCGCCGCCATTCAGGCGAATGAGACAATTCAGGAGGTTCCCATGCCTATGACGAAGCCTGTCTCCAACTCTCTCGCGCCGGACCAGATCGGCACCACCGCCATGGTCGATGAAGGCATGCAGATGGTCAAAGCCCAGCTCGCCGCAACAACGGTGCTGCCGCAGAAGGTCTGGGAGACTCAGCTCGCGATCACCTCGGAAATCCTGGCGTTCATGGGCCGCCGCATGCAAGCCCAGGCCGAATTCTGCGCCAAGCTCGGCCGCTGCAAGGAAATCGGCGAGGCGGTGGACGCCCAGCAGGATTTCGCCAAGGGCGTCGGCGGCGCCTATGCCGACGAGGCCGAGAAATTGTCGACGCTCGCGCGGAAGAACGTGGATGCCTGGACCGGGGTCGGCGCCCAATACGTGTCGGGCTGGACTGGCAATCACAAAGCCGCAGCCTAAGTCTCTATCCGGAAGCCTGTCTGAGTCGAGTTTCCACCATTCGGCTCAGACGGCTATGCGGTTGGTCTTACCCGCGCCAATGCATCCTCGGCGATAACAGCTTCCTCGTCGGTCGGGATTACGAAAGCCGCCACAGGAGCATCGGTCCGGCTGATCCGGGTTGCATTCGCCGCATTGGCGGCCTCGTCGAGTTCGAGACCCAACCATTTCAACCGCCTCGCCACGGCGGCGCGGATTGGCGGCTGATGCTCGCCGATGCCGGCGGTGAAGACGATCGCATCGAACCCGCCCAACGTTGCCGCAAGCCGGCCCACCTCCCCCGCGATGCGGAAGCAAAACAGGTCGAGAGCCTCATGCGCTTCAGGCCTTTCGCTGTCGAGGAGATCGCGGCTGTCGGGACTGATCCCGGATACGCCGAGCAGGCCACTGCGGCGGTAGAGCAAATCCTCCACAAGCCGCGGCTTGGGATAGGCTGGCAGGCTCATCGCATAGACATGGCGGATGCGGCGTTCGGTGGTGAGGCCGGAGCCTGAAGCGACGACGGCGCCGAGCAACTCATCCGAATGAAAGCTGCCCTTCATGAGGGCCGCCGCCTGGCCCGATACCGCAAGCTCGACGGCGCGCGCGGCCGCGGCAGCATGGATCTTCGCCTCCGGGCCGACGAGGAGCGGCTGCAACAGCCCTCGTCACGGACTTCGATCGCGGCCAGGATGGCTTCCGGCGAGCAGGGATGGACGATCGCGGCGCTCAACGACGGCAGGACACGGGCTTGTGCCATGATGCTGTCGTAGCGATCGGAATGCTTCAGCGTGACTTCGGAAAGGCGCAGGCGCGGCCGGGTCGCGCATTGGCCGGGTGCCATCACCGTCGCCGTGCCGGACAGAACCGTTTCGCCGCGCTGGTTGGAGCAAGCGGTATCCAGCACGACGGCTCGCTTCGACGCCTCCTAGCTTCGGACCGTGACGGTCGCCGTAATGGTATTGCCGGGCGTGACCGGCTTCAGGAAGCGCAGATCCTGCCCGAGATAGATCGTACCTGGTCCGGGCAGCTTCGTGCCGAGCACCGCCGAGACCAGCGCCGCGGTCCACATGCCGTGCGCCACGACATGCCCGAACGGATCAGCCGCAGCGAAGGCTGCATCCAGATGGGCGGGGTTGGCATCCCCCGAGACGGAAGCGAACAGCTCGATGTCGTCAGGCTGGACGATGCGGACGGCGACGCGCTTTCGCCGATCGCGATCTCGTCGAACGTCCGGTTGGTGAGGAGCTCCTGATCCACGGCTCACCTTTGCAGCACATAGGTTCCCGGTGCATCGCAGAGCGGTTCTCGTCCGCTTCCAGCACCACCGAACGCGGGTGGCACGACCTGCTCGGGCGACGATAAGCCCTCGAGCCATTCCGTCCAGGCCTCCCACCACGAGCCTTCGCGTGTCCGCGCTGCGGCAAACCACTCGTCGGGACCGAGACAGATATCGCCATGCTTCTTCTCGAGCATCCGATATCGGCGCCCGGGATGACCGGGCTTGCTGACGATTCCCGCATTGTGCCCGCCACTCGTCAGCACGAAGGTCAAGTCGGCATCGATCAACAGGTGCAGCTTGTGGACCGAACGCCACGGCGCGACATGGTCGCGCTCGGTCGCGACCGCGAAGGTCGGTGTGCGGATATTCTGGAGCGCCGCAGGTCGTCCCCCCACCATGAAGCGGCCGCTCGCCAGATCGTTGTCGAGATAGAGGCCGCGCAGGTATTCCGCCTGCATGCGATAGGGCATGCGCGTGGAATCCGCGTTCCAGGCCATCAGATCGAACATCGGGGAGCGTTCCCCCATCAGATAGTCGTGCACCAGCCGCGACCAGATCAGATCGTTCGAGCGCAGGAGCTGAAAGGCCGCGGCCATCTGGTCGGCCGACAGGTAGCCGCGGTTCCACATCATGCTGTCGAGAAAGCGCAGTTCGCTCGTATCGATGAACAGCGCAAGCTCACCTGGCTCGCTGAAATCGGTCTGGGCCGCGAGGAAGGTCAGCGATGCCAGTCGCCCGTCGGCGTCGCGCACCATCGCCGCGGCTGCGATCGCCAGAAGCGTGCCGCCCAGACAGTATCCGGCAGCGTGAACCTTGCGACCGGGCATGATCGCAGCGATGGCATCCAGCGCAGCCATCACCCCGCTGCGGCGATAGTCATCGAGAGCGAGTTCTCGGTCGTCGGCATCGGGGTTGCGCCAGGAGATGCAGAAGACCGTGTACCCGGCGCCAACGAGGTAGCGCACTAGCGAATTCTCCGGCGACAGATCGAGGATATAGTACTTCATGATCCAGGCCGGGACGATCAGGATCGGCTCGGCGCGGACGGTCGGCGTCGCCGGCGCGTACTGGATCAGTTCGATCAGGTGGTTGCGGAAGACGACCTTGCCGGGCGTCGCCGCCACGTCCCAGCCGACGACGAAGCGTTCGGCGCCGGCAGGAGGCTGTCCGGCGAGCTGCCGTTGCAGATCCTCGATCCAGTTCCTCCAGCCCTCGACGAAATTGGCGCCGCCGGTCTCGCGGGCACGCGCGATCACCTCCGGGTTGGTCAAGGGGTTGTTCGCGGGGGAGAACATGTCGAGGAGCTGGCGGGCGACGAAAGAGACCACCTCCTCATGGTGAGGCTCCACGCCTGGCACCTCATGCGTGACGTTGTGCCACCATTGCTGGTTGAGCAGGAACGCCTGCGCCATGAAGCCAAAGGGCGGCCTGCTCCATTCCGGCGCCGCGAAGCGGCGGTCGCCGGGCAGCGGCGCGATGCAGGGATCGGCCTTCGGCTGGAAAAGCCCCGATGCGACATGTCCGCCCAGGCGGGCGGCCTTGCGCGCCGCCTTGGCTGCGAGTTCGAGCTGCTTGCCGGGCGCGGCTGCGAGATGGATAGCCCAGTCGAGATAGGCCAGCGTAAGGGCCATCGGCGAAAACCCGCCGGTGAGCTTCGCTGTCGCCGCTTCGCGCATGCGATCGATCGCTGAGAATGCCTCCTCGCCGAGCGTCTCCTCCCTGCAAGGTTGCTGTCTCCGAAGCTTCCGAGACAAGCCGGTTCGGGATGAGGACTGCATGGCTTTCTTCCCGCGAAACTCTCGCCAAGATGCGCTCCAAAAGCCCCGCGCTCCTTGAGCTTGGTCAAAGCCGATGCCACCTCCCCCAGGTAGGTTCTTCAGCGCGCAGAGCGGGAGAATCCCATGAAGGCGATGGTTCTGAACGCCGCGGGCAGCCCACTAGTAGAGGAGTCGCGCCCCGATCCTGCACCTGCCCCGGGAGAACTACGGATCAAGGTTGAGGCTTGCGCCATCTGCCGTACGGATCTGCATGTCGTCGATGGCGAACTGCCCGATCTGCAATGCCCACGCGTCCCTGGTCACGAAGTCGTCGGCCGGGTCGATCTGGTCGGATCAGATATCGCGTCCGGATTGATCGGTCGGCGCGTCGGCCTCGGCTGGCTGGGGCATACATGCGGGCATTGTCCCTATTGCCATGCCCTCCGCGAGAACCTGTGCGACACCCCGGAATTCACCGGCTACACCCGCGATGGCGGCTTCGCCACGCACGTCATTGCCGAGGCGGCCTATGTCTTCCCGCTGGATGAATTCCCCGACCCCGTCGCTGCCGCACCCTTGATGTGCGCAGGGTTGATCGGCTGGCGCAGCCTACGCAGCGCCGGCGCAGCCCGGCGGATCGGTCTCTACGGTTTCGGCGCTGCCGCTCACATCCTTACGCAAATCTGCCGTTGGCAGGGGCGCGAAGTCTATGCTTTCACCCGTCCGGGCGACGAATCAGCACAGGCCCATGCCCTATCGCTCGGTGCATGCTGGGCCGGAAGCTCCGAAGAAAAACCGCCGGTGCCGCTCGACGCCGCGCTGATCTTCGCGCCCGTCGGCGCGCTGGTCCCGCTGGCCCTGAGCGCCGTCGTGAAGGGCGGGCGCGTGGTCTGCGGCGGCATCCATATGAGCGACATTCCCGGCTTCGGCTACGATCTGCTCTGGCACGAACGCGAACTTGTCTCGGTCGCCAATCTTACCCGAGCAGACGGCCGCGAATTCCTGTCGATCGCCCAGCTGGCCGGCATCAGGACGAAAACCACAATCTATCCCTTGGAGCGGGCGAACGAGGCACTGTCTGATCTGCGCGCCGGCCGGTTGCAGGGCGCGGCGGTGCTGGTGCCATGACGCTCTCGGGGCTCATTGCCGCGATATCCGAGCCCCCTCGTCCACATGGGCAAGCCTCGCCTCTGCCGTCCTCTCTTCTCCGCTTCGTGCTCCTCTCAGGCGGCTGGCATCAGGCGGCCGTCTGCGCCCTGTCCATCTTCGTCTTCCTGCTCAATGCCGCCCCGATCGAAACCCAGCGGCGCATCATCGACGCCGCCGTCCATCTCGGCAGCGCCCGTGCCATCCTGACCTTGATTGCTCTACAAATCGGGCTCGTGCTGGCTTTTGGCCTCGCGAAATTGGCGATGAACGTCTACCGCGCCTGGCTCGGAGAATGCGCGACCCGCGACCTGCGACTTGTGGTGACGCAGCGACTTGAACAAGCGGATGAGGAAGGTTCCGATCTCGCCAATGGAACCGGCCTCGCCATGATCCTCGCCGAAGCGGACGACATCGGCGGGTTCGTCGGCTCGAGCCTCAGCCTGCCGATCGTCGAGATCGGGTTTCTGGCGAGCGTCTTCATCTATCTCGCCTTCCTCGACCTCAGAATGATGGGTGCCAGCCTGCTGATCCTCGCGCCGCAATTCGTGTTCGTGCCGCTCATGCAGCGGGCGATCAACCGTCGCGTGGCGCAGCGAACGCGCCTCCTCCGACGTTTCGGCGACGAAATCCTGTCTCCATCGAAAGCGGAATCGAGCGCGCCCAAGCTGGACGAGGTGTTCGCTGTCGACATCGGCATCTTCGAAATCAAGTTCTCTCTCAATTTTCTGATGAACCTGACCTATTCCCTGGGCAGCCTGCTTGTGCTCGGCATCGGCTGCGTGCTGGCGGTTCGCGGACAGACCGAGATCGCCACCGTCGTCACCTTCCTGTCCGCCACGACCAAGATCGTCGACCCCTGGAACGACGTCATCGACTGGGCGCGCGGCTTTGCGATGACCTCCGTGAAATACGACCTCGTTATTCGGGCGCTCGAAACGTTGCCCGACGATACTCCTCCATGACCGCGGCGGCCCCCAGAGGTCATGACGCTTCAGAAGGCGCGGAAACGACGAGCTTCCGAATGACGGGTGCGACCTCTTCTTCGTTTCCCTTCCGCGCGCATCGCCAGCGGCTTCAGTATCTCGGCAAGCCCGAGGTAGAGGGCGGCGATGACCAGGATGGCGAGCAGGAGCGGAACCGGCAGCGCGACAAAGCCGAAGGGATGACCGAGCGGCGTCAGGGCCAGGATCAGTGCGGCGGCGAGAGCCCCGAGCGAGGTCATGACGAGAAAGCGATGCGGCCTGCTGCGCCAGCAGGGTGCAGCGGTGCGGATGACGAAGATCACCAGGATCTGCGTCAGGATCGACTCGACGAACCAGGCCGTCCTGAACGTCTCGGTGCCTGCGCCGAAAACACCGAGCAGAACGGCGAAAGTTGCCACATCGAATACAGATGAGAGCGGCCCCATGACGAGCGTGAAGCGGAGCACGGCGTGCATGTCCCAGTGCTGCGGCTTCGCAAGGTCGGCGGGGTCCGCCTCGTCGAAAGGAATGCCGACCTCGGACAGGTCGTAGAGCATGTTGTTGATCAGGATCTGCAACGGGTTGAGCGGCAGAAAAGGCAGCACCATCGACGCCAGCGCCATCGACAGCATGTTGCCGAAATTCGAGCTCGTGCCCATGCGGACATATTTCATGATGTTGGCATAGGTGCGCCGGCCTTCGGCGATGCCCTGCGCGAGAACCCCGAGATCGGGTGCCAGCAGGACGATCGCCGCCGCCTCGCGCGCGACTTCGGTGCCACCCTCGACGGAGAGGCCGACATCCGCGGCATGGATCGCCGGCGCATCGTTGATGCCGTCGCCGATGAAGCCGACTGTGTGCCCCGCCCTGCGCAGGGCCAAGACGAGGCGCGCCTTCTGTTCCGGCGCGATCCGAGCGAACAGGTCGACGTCGCGAACGCGAGCGGCCAGGGCGGCATCTCCCAATACCGCTATCTCGTCACCCGTCATCAGCCCTCGCGCCGGAAGCGCCAGAGTTTCGGCGAGATGGCGAACGACGGGGGCGGCGTCTCCCGAGATCACCTTGACGCGCACGCCCGCCGCCGCGAGCTGGCGGGCCGCCACGCCTGCGGAGGCCTTGGGCGGATCGATGAAGGCAGCGCAGCCCGCGAAGACAAGACCGGCTTCGTCGTCGCGAGACAGGTCATGGGTTCCGGGAGGCATAGGGCGCTGAGCGATGCCGAGCAAGCGCAAGCCCTGCGCCCCTTTTGCTTCGAATAAGGTCAGAAGCTTGCCTCGCTGAGCATCGTCGAGCTTTTCAACCGTCCCATCCTCACGCTCCAAGCTGTCACACAGGTCGAGCAAGCCTTCGGGAGCGCCCTTGACAATCATCACCCGCTCGTCGCCCCTCGCCACAAGAACGGAGGAGCGTCGCCGCTGGAAATCGAACGGCAGATCGGCCAGGGCACGCCAGGTCTTGTCGTCGCCTTCCGAGTTGGCGAGCAAAGCAGTGTCGAGGTTGTTGCGCAGCCCGCTGCAAAAACGGCTGTTGAGGCAAGCGAGTTCGGTGACGCGCGAGCTTTCAAAGCCGTCGCAGTCGAAACTTCCGACATGGGCGATCCGCGCTTCCGTCAGCGTCCCGGTCTTGTCGGTGCACAGCACATCCATCGCCCCGAGATCGTTGATCGCGGATAACCGCTTCACCACGACCTGGCGTTGCGCCATGCGCATCGCGCCCCGTGCGAGCGTCACCGTCATCACGACCGGCAACAGCTCCGGCGTCAGCCCCACGGCCAGCGCGACGGCGAACAGGAAACTCTCGATCGACAGCCCGTGACGCACGAGCTGTGTCAGCAGCACGAATAGGACCAGGAAGCCGGTGAGGCGCAGGATCAGGATGCCGAGCCCGTGAACCCCACGTTCGAAGGCAGTGGGCGGCTCGCTCGCCTGCATGGAACGGGAGATCGAGCCCAGACGTGTCTGCGCGCCCGTCGCAGCGACGAGCATCCGGACCTCTCCGCCAACGAGGCTTGTTCCCCCAAAAAGGGCGCTGGCGGTTCCGTCGCCAGCGGAATTCTCAGGAGCTGCCAGCTTCTCCACCGGAAAGGGTTCGCCAGTGAGCGCCGCTTCATCGGCCAACGCATCGTGGCTCTCGAGGATCAGGCCATCGGCCGGGATGAGATCACCGGTGTGAAGCGCGACGACGTCACCAGGAACAGCCTCCCGAACCGGGACTTCAATGAGCCGTCCGCAGCGAAGAACCGTGACCTGCACCGCCACCGTTCGGCGGAGCGCGTCAACGGCATTCTCCGCTTGGGTCTCCTGGAAGACGTCGAGGGCGATCGAAGCCAGCACGATGAGCACGATGATGATCAGGCTCTGCCAATCGCCCGTCGCCCCCGAGATGAGTGCGGCAATCAGCAAGATCGCGATCAGGGGTTCCATGAGCCGCTTGGCGATCTTGAACGACACCCCCCGCCGCAGACTGGTCACGGCGAGATTGGGCCCGAAGCATTTCAGCCGTTCGGTCGCTTCAACATCGCTCAAGCCGCCCGGCGTGGCCCCGAGACGTTGCAGCAATCCATCCCGCCCCTCCTGCCAGAACTCCCCGCCGCATGCCGCGACTGCTTTCGCAGGCTCCGTCGTCACGCCGGCCTCCCTCATTGCGCCCGTCGACTACGCTGATGATCCGGTCGCTGCAGCGGGCGTTAAGTGACACGCCGTTCCTTGATTCTGCCGTTCAAGGCGTGATCGCGACCTTGAGGACACCGTCGCGCTGGTGCGAGAACAGCTCATAGGCATCCTTGATGCGCTCCAGCGGGAAACGGTGCGTGACCAGCGGTCCCAGGTCGATCCGTCCCGAGGCGACGACGTCGATCAGGCGCCGCATCCGTTCCTTGCCGCCGGGGCAGAGCGTGGTGACGATGCGGTGGTCGCCGAGACCCGCCGAGAAGGCGCCGAGCGGGATCGTCAGGTCGCTCGAATAGACACCGAGCGACGATAGCGTTCCGCCGGGACGCAGCACCCGCAATGCGGCGGAGAAGGTCTCCTGGCGGCCCAGTGCCTCGATCGCCACGTCGACGCCTCGCCCCTCCGTCAGCCGCATGATCTCGTCGACCGGATCGCCCTTCGAGAAATCGACGATCTCGTCGGCGCCCAATCTGCGGGCCATCGCCTGCCGTTCCGGAACGCTCTCCACGGCGATGATGCGCGTCGCGCCCATCAGCCGGGCGCCGGCCGTGGCACACAGCCCGATCGGGCCCTGCGCGAATACGGCGACGCAGTCGCCGATCCTGACCCCGCCGCTTTCGGCGCCGGAAAAGCCGGTCGACATGATGTCGGGACACATCAACACCTGCTCGTCCGTCAGCCCGGAGGGCACATGTGCGAGATTGACCATCGCATCCGGCACCAGCAGGTATTCGGCTTGTGCGCCGTCGATCGTATTGCCGAAGCGCCAGCCGCCCATGGCCTTAAAGCCGTGGCGCTCGCCGGGGCCGTCCTGCGAGGCGCAGCCGCAGAGGCAGGCGGCGCTGTGCCCCGAAGGCGTGATAGCGCCGGCGATCACCCGCTGCCCCTCGCGGAAACCCTTCACTTCCGATCCGAGCTTCTCGATCACGCCGACCGGCTCGTGGCCGATGGTGAGGCCGCGCGCAACCGGATACTCGCCCTTGAGGATATGGATGTCGGTGCCGCAGATCGTCGTGGTGGTGATGCGCAGCAGTGCGTCGAGCGGCCTCACATCGGGAATCGGCTTGTCCTCGAGTTCGATGCGACCGGGTTCCACGAACACGGTGGCGCACATCATCTTGGACCGGCTTGCGCGCCGCTTTTCCGTCGAGGACCGCACGCCGGATTGAAGCGATGACGACATGATCCCTCTCCGAATTCTTCGAGATGAAATCAGCCTGCCCCGAACCGGCCCATCTGGATTTGACCCAACGCAAAATTGCGAGAGAACACCCGGGCGTTTGACGAAAATCAATGTGGTCGATGCGCTTCCGTCGCTCGATGGCACATCAGGAACAGCTTTCGACGCGGAGGTTGGCATGAACGACATCACTCTCTCTTCGAGCACAGTAGCGAAGGCGCAGGCCGTTCGCGGCACCGCCTATCGCGACATCGCAATCCACCTCGATGGTTCGCCGGAGGACGAAACCCGCCTGGCTCATGCGGAAGCGCTCGCTGCCGGCTTTGCGGCTCGGATGACCGGGATCTTCACGAACCTCTTGCCCGATCCCGCGCTCTTCGCCGGCGATTTCGGGATCACCGCGATCGGGCAATTGGTCGATGCCGTCACCGAAGAAGGAGACGTCAGTGAGAAGCGTCTCAGGGAGCGCCTGGCGCGCCTCGGCCCCGTGCATGAGCTACGCCGCCTCGACGCATTCCCCGGCCTTCTCGAACAGGCCGTCACCAGCGAAGCCCGCTGGAACGACCTCTTCATCGCGACCTGTCCGCGCGGTGACGGCCACGGCCGCTGGCGTCCACTGATCGAGAGCGTCATGTTCGACGGAGGCAGAGGGCTCTACCTCCTGCCACCCAAGGCCGCGCTGCGCTCTCCGATCAAGACCGTCCTGATCGGATGGACCGATACGCGACAGAGCGCCCGAGCCGTAGCCGAGGCCCTGCCCCTGATCGCCCACGCAACACAGGTTCACATCGTCACGGTCAGGGAAGAGGCCCATGGACGGATGGGCGGTGCCGAAGTCCTCGCCGATATCAGCGCCCATCTCGCCAGGCACGGTATCGAAGCAACGGCAACCGTGCTTAATACGGAGACGTCGCCGACGGACGCGCTCCTTTCCGAGGCTAGGCGGATTTCGGCAGACCTGATCGTCATCGGAGCCTATGGCCATTCGCGCTTCCGGGAATGGGTGCTCGGCGGCGTGACCGCGGATCTGATCGACAGCTCCGCCGTGCCGCTTTTTCTCGCTCATTAGCGTCGCAAGGCGGTTGCCCCGGGTGAGTTTTCCCAATGGGCCAACCGCCTTGCTCAGCTACTGCCTTGCAGTCGGAGAACCGTTCATGGTTGGGACCGAGCGAGAACAGGATCCGAACCGAGGTGAAGTGGCCGTTCGCGTCCGAGATCTCGAAGTCGTCTTCGGCGCCAAGGCGGTATTGGATCACCTCAATCTCGACATCATGCGCGGCGAGATTCTCGGGGTTATCGGAGCTTCCGGCTCCGGCAAGTCAGTCCTGGCACGAACGATCCTCGGCCTTCTCCCCAAGCGAAGCGGCGTCATCGAAATATTCGGCAGAGATCTCGATGACCTTCGGCAGAGTGAGCGCAGAGCCGTCGAACAGCGCTGCGGCGTGATGTTCCAGCAAGGCGCCCTATTCTCGTCCTTGACGATCGCGGAGAACATCCAGCTCCCGATGCGCGAGCTTCTGCATCTGTCGCCGAGCCTGCTGACCGAAATGGCGATGCTGAAGATCGAGATGGTCGGGTTGCCGCTTGATGCGGCGGAAAAGTACCCGGCTGAGCTGTCGGGTGGCATGACCAAGCGAGCCGCCTTGGCCCGGGCGTTGGCTCTCGATCCGGAGATTTTGTTTCTCGACGAGCCAACCTCGGGGCTCGATCCCATCGCCGCCGATGCCTTCGACCAGCTTCTGTTGACCCTCAAGGCGAGTCTGAATCTGACGGTGATGATGATCACCCATGATCTGAGCAGCCTTCACACGACCTGCGACAGGATCGCGGCCATTGCCCGGGGCAAGATCATTGCTCTCGGCACGCTACAGGATTTGCTGAGGCACGAGGACCCCTGGCTCAAGCAGTATTTCGCAGGCGAACGCGGTCGGACCATTTTCGCGGATCAAATCACCGCCTGACATGTGCTTGCAGAGCGGCGCGATCAGACGCCGTAGACACGCCCCCAAGAGTGCATCTGCGGCACTCGCAAGCGAGCTGGAAAATGCCCCTGCCCTGGCCATGATTGAAGATCGTACGCCAAGGGAATTCGTGCGAGGACACTTTAGCCGATCAACCGATCACTTCACCTTGGGTGCCGGCTTGAATGTCCTTCGAAGCACAACGAGTCTCGCGTCGTCCCGACACTCGTTGACCTCGAACCCCTGCTCGATTTCGATCTCGATCGCTTCGTGATTTTGTCGATCCTCGAGAGATTCGACAGCCTTCACGCCCTTGCTCTCGGCGACCTTGCAAACATGCCTGAGTAACTCCCAACCCACGCCCTTATGCTTGTACTCGCGCCGGATCGAGATCGCGACTTCTCCTTTCTCCAAAGCGGCGTCGCAAGCAAGCATGGCCGCGGCGATGATCGTCTTCCCGTCATCGGTGAAGGCAACGAAGTTTTCGGTCTGCCGATCCTCGGCCTTCGTCATCGCGGCCAAGCGATCATGCCCGACCTCCTTGACCGTGGTCAGAAAGCGGAATCGCAGATCCTCGGGCGTCACATGCGTGAAGAATTCAGACAGTCCCGCTTCGTCGTCGGGATGGGCGGGCCTCACCAGGAACCTGAAACCGGCGCGTGTGTTGAGGTAGCGGCTCAAATCGTCGGTCATCATGAGATTTCCCTCCAATCGCTGTGCAATCGAGCAGGCGCTTTTCGGCAGGTCGGCTACGCCAGGGCTTCCGGCGGACCATGAACAGACCGACGCCACGATGATGGTCGATCATCCCTGCACAGATCAGTTCGTTCGTACTCGCTGCACTTCGGATCCGCTTTGCTGAAAATCAAAGCGCACAGCGATGGCGCGGACGTAGAATTTCTTTTCTGAAGCCCTGCTGGAGCACGGCAATGACCTCTCGGGACATCGATACCGCGGCGCAGACGGCTCTGAGCCCGGAGGAAGTCGCGTTGATGCAGGCCTGGTGGCGGGCCGCCAACTACCTCTCCGTGGCGCAGATATATCTGCTCTCCAATCCGCTACTGCGCGAGCCTCTGCGGATCGAGCATGTGAAGCCGCGATTGCTCGGCCACTGGGGCACGACACCCGGCCTGAACTTTATCTATCTGCACCTCAACCGCATCATCAGGGCTCGGGATCTCGACATCCTCTTCATCGCCGGCCCCGGCCATGGCGCGCCGGGCGTGGTAGCAAGCACCTATCTCGAAGGAACCTATAGCGAGCTCTATCCGGACGTGTCGCAGGACGAGGAAGGCTTGCGGCGCTTCGTAAAGCAATTCTCCTTCCCGGGCGGAATCTCCAGCCACGCCGCGCCCGACACACCCGGCTCCATCCATGAAGGTGGCGAGCTCGGTTATAGCCTCGCGCATGCCTTTGGCGCCGTGCTCGACAATCCCGGTTTAATCGCCGCCTGCGTGATCGGCGATGGCGAGGCTGAGACCGGTCCCCTCGCCGCGTCCTGGCACTCCAACAAGTTCCTCAATCCGGCAGCGGACGGTGCCGTCCTGCCGATCCTGCACCTCAACGGCTACAAGATCGCCAACCCGACCGTTCTGGCGCGCATCCCGCATGCCGAGCTGGAGGCATTGCTGCGCGGATACGGCTACGATCCGCTCTTCGTGGAAGGCGAGGAGCCGGAAGCGATGCACCAGGCGATGGCGGCAGCGCTCGATATCGCATTCTCCAGAATTGCAGCGATCCAGGATCAAGCCCGCGCGGGGGCGTCGCGCAATCGTCCGCTCTGGCCGATGATCGTGCTGCGCAGCCCCAAGGGCTGGACCGGTCCGAAGACCGTTGACGGCATGAAGGCCGAGGGCTTCTGGCGCTCCCATCAGGTGCCTTTCAGCGACATGTCGAAGCAGGGCCATTTGCAACTGCTCGAAGATTGGCTGCGCAGCTATCACCCGGAGGAACTGTTCGATGAGGCCGGTCGGCTGCGCGCCGAGATCGCGGCACTGGCACCTTCAGGCGAAAAGCGCATGAGCGCCAACCCCCATGCTAATGGCGGAGCGCTGCGCCGACCCCTGAGGATGCCGGATTATACTCGCCATGCCGTGTCTGTGGAACGCCCAGGCAGCGGCAAGGCCGAGGCGACCCGGGTCATGGGGGCTTTCCTGCGCGATGTCATGAGGGCAAACGAGGCGAGCCGGAACTTTCGGGTCTTCGGTCCCGACGAGACCGCCTCGAACCGCCTACAGGCCCTCTTCGAGGTAACGGATCGGGCCTGGCAGGAAGAAATCCTCCCCGAAGATGAGAATCTCACGCGCGACGGCCGTGTAACCGAAATCCTGAGCGAGCATCTCTGCCAGGGTTGGCTGGAAGGCTACCTCATGACCGGTCGCCATGGCCTCTTTTCCTGCTACGAAGCCTTCATCCACATCGTCGACTCGATGTTCAACCAGCATGCGAAATGGCTGAAGACGGCCAAGGAAGTGCCTTGGCGGCGGCCGATAGCCTCGCTGAACTACCTCCTCACTTCCCATGTCTGGCAGCAGGATCATAACGGCTTCAGCCACCAGGACCCCGGCTTTATCGACCATGTCGTGAACAAGAAGGCCGACATCGTGCGGGTCTATCTTCCGCCGGACGCCAACACGCTGCTTCATGTGACCGACCACTGTCTGCGAAGCTGGGACCGCATCAACGTCATCGTCGCCGGGAAAGCACCCTCCCCGCAATGGCTCGACATGGATGCCGCGATCAAGCACTGCGCGCAGGGCATCGGCATCTGGGAATGGGCCAGCAATGACCGGGGAACCGAGCCCGACGTCGTGATGGCCTGCGCCGGCGACGTGCCGACCCTCGAAACGCTCGCGGCGGTCACGCTGCTGCGCCGACATCTGCCCGAGCTGAAGGTTCGCGTCGTCAACCTCGTCGACCTGATGACCTTGCAGCCGAAGTCCCAGCATCCGCACGGCCTGACCGATGCCGATTTTGATGCCCTGTTCACCACCGACAAGCCGGTGATCTTCGCCTATCACGGCTATCCCTGGCTCATCCATCGGCTCGCCTACAAGCGGACGAACCATGCCAACATCCATGTGCGCGGTTACGAGGAGGAGGGATCGACGACGACGACCTTCGACATGGTCGTGCGCAACCGGCTCGACCGCTTCCATCTCGTCGGCGATGTCATCGATCGGGTGCCGAGTCTTGGCGCTCGTGCTGCCTATGCCAAACAAGCGATCCGCGACAAGCTGGTCGAGCACGGTGCGTATTCCGATGAAGCCGGCCATTGATTCCGAAACGAAGCCGGCCACCTGTTC
>NZ_JBMDKB010000032.1:0-48826 GCF_057809495.1 Allobosea sp. FG18 | reverse complement strand
TCAAGGGGTCAACATTGGACGCCGATCGGGGGGCAACTTTGCGGGCCGTTTGACAGCTCTTCTCCGGTCGCTGACGATCATCGTGCAGAAACCCGGTCGCATCTATCACGAGACGAAGTTCTCCCTGATCGGCGGCAAACGCCGCGGCCCGATCGATAGTGGCTTCGTCGAGAAGGTCTATCGATGGCGAACTGCTGCGACTGAATGCAATCACACGCTCGAAACGTTCTGCTGATCTGATCGCATCAAGCAATGCCCCTCCGATTCCGCCGCCCCCGCCGAAGACGACTGCTATACCGCCCTTAGGAAAGGACGCGAGCTCAGAATCTGTCGCAGCTGTAGGAGGACGTGGATGATGATCGGTCATCGTTCGCGAGGCCAAAAGTAGCGCGGGCACGGGACCGGCGGCGAAATCGAAGTGTTTGATCGCCGCCGATCCTGTAACGAGATGATCACGCAGGAAAGATCCCGCTTAGAGCTTTCATATCGATGAAATGACCGGCACGGTCGCGCTTGGAAGCGAGATAGCGGACATTGTGGACGTTCGGGCGTCCCAGAACCCGTTGGCTCGCCGCGACTTCAATGCCCGCGGCCTCGATCGCCCCGATCTTCTGCGGGTTGTTGGTCAGGGCCACGATACGTGAGACGCCAAGGTGCTTGAGCATGGTCGCCGCAAAGTCGAAATGGCGCTGATCCAGATCGAAGCCCAGCACTTCATCGGCATCGTAGGTATCCCACCCTCTGCTCTGCAGCCTGTAGGCGCGCATCTTGTTGGAAATGCCGTTTCCACGGCCTTCCTGGTCGAGATAGAGCAAGATGCCCCCGCGATTCTCGGCCATCCATCGTACCGTCTCGCGCAATTGGTCGCCGCAATCGCATTTGAGTGAGCCGAACAGGTCGCCGGTGAGACAAGCCGAATGCAGCCGTACGGGCACGGCCGAGTCCAGGTCCGGCCTGCCGACGACGATCGCGACCTGGTCACGCAGGCCCTCGCCGCCTCGGAAGACAACGAACTCAGTCTCCGGCGCGCCTTCAAGCGGCACCGGGGCACGGCCGGCGATCCTGAGAGAAGCTGCCTGTTCGGCGCGATAGCCGTTGATCGCGGCGAGCGCGACCTCGACCAGCGGCTCGCTGGCGATGTCTGCTTCGGTGACTGGCACGACAATGACGGCGGGCAGGACGAGCGATAGACGGGCGAGCTCCAGCGCTGCCTCGTCATGGGGAGAAGCCGGCGCGATTGGCGCATCTATCCGTGCATCGATCTTCAGGGCCAACGTTTCGATCCGATCCAGATCGATGGCGGGCAGGACAAAAGCGCCGCTCTCGCCGCGCCCCTTGGCGCCAAGGCGTCGCAGACGCGCCGCGCTCAGCACGAGGTGGCCAGCACCGCGAGCCAACACGTTAAGCCCTCGCACCAGCGCCTCGTCGGCAAGTTCAGCAGAGAGCGTCAGCACCAGCCGGTTGTTGTCCCGCAATAGCACCGGGCGGCCGGAGCGAAACTCAGCGATCGCTCGATCAACGTTCAGGCTGCCTCGGCTGCCCAGGGAAATAATTTCGCGATCGTATACTATCATAATCAATTCCCTCATCTGGAGAATTCTGGAGACGGGCTATTAAATCCATTCTTAAGCAGTGTTCTTTCGAAGAATGGCGCATTTGGATGGCGACTTTCTCCGATTATCCTATTGCGAACGGCCTTCTGCGTAAGTTGCAATTCAATACGAGCTCTGAAGGCAGTCGGTTCACTTTTTGAGCGCCGATGCGAAATCCGGCCTAACGCTCGACCCCTGATGAGGGGCGATCAATCTGAAGATCGCGGCATACCTGGCTCGTCAGGCGTTCGCCGGACGGGTCGCAGCAACAACCGATCCCTGGGCGTAGGTACGATTGGCCTTACCGCGGTTCTGCAGCGGGCGGAAAGCGCCGAGGAGACCAGGTCCTCGATGGTCCGAATCTTGAATTCCGAGGAGATCTAAAGTGACCCCCAGAACGTACTTTAGGGGTAAAAATACCTACATGGCATCAGAGGATAAAACCCATCATGGCTACCGATAGGGTTGGTCTCAATCGGCCTCTCGGCGGGATCAACGCCTCGCTACGATCAATGCCCGACGATCAGGGTTCATTCGGACGTTTTGGAGGGCGCTTCGTCGCCGAGACGCTGATGCCGCTCGTCCTTGAATTGGAAGAGGCCTACAACGCGGCCAAGGCCGATCCGACCTATCACGCCGAGATGACCAGCGGCCTGAAGCATTATGTCGGCCGGCCTTCACCGCTCTACTTCGCCGAACGCCTGACGGAGCATCTCGGCGGGGCAAGAATTTACTTGAAGCGTGACGAGTTGAACCATACCGGCTCGCACAAGGTGAATAACGTGCTCGGCCAAATCCTGCTGGCGCGGCGCATGGGCAAGAAGCGCATCATCGCCGAGACCGGCGCCGGGCAGCACGGCGTCGCGACCGCGACGCTCTGTGCCCGCTTCGGCCTGGAATGCATCGTCTATATGGGCGCGGTCGACGTCGCCCGGCAGGCGCCCAACGTGTTCCGCATGCAGACGCTTGGCGCCAAGGTCGTGCCGGTCGAGTCTGGCACCAAGACGCTGAAGGACGCGATGAACGAGGCGCTGCGCGACTGGGTGACCAATGTCGCGACAACCTTCTACTGCATCGGCACGGTCGCCGGCCCGCATCCCTATCCGGCGATGGTGCGCGACTTCCAGTCGATCATCGGCAAGGAAACCCGCGAGCAGATGCAGGAGGCCGAAGGACGCCTTCCCGATTCGCTGATCGCCTGCATCGGCGGCGGCTCGAACGCGATGGGGCTGTTCCATCCCTTCCTCGACGACGCATCCGTCGAGATCTACGGCGTCGAGGCGGCCGGCCACGGCATCCTGAGCGGCCTGCACGCGGCATCCATAGCTGGCGGGCGTCCCGGCGTGCTGCATGGTAACCGCACCTTCCTGCTGATGGACGATGACGGACAGATCAAGGACGCCCATTCGATCTCAGCCGGGCTCGACTATCCCGGCATCGGCCCGGAGCATTCCTGGCTGCACGATGTCGGTCGCGTGACCTATCTCTCGGCCACCGACGAGGAGGCGCTGGAGGCTTTCCAGCTGATCTCGCGGCTGGAAGGCATAATTCCAGCTCTTGAGCCGGCGCATGCCATCGCCAGAGCTTGCGAAATTGCGGCGATGAAAAGCGCTTCCCACCTCATGGTCGTCAACCTTTGCGGCCGAGGCGACAAGGATATACCCCAAGTTTCAGATATGCTTTCGAATAGAAGCTGATACCTGGATAAAAAATTGGGAATAATTATGGAGTTTCAGACAAAATTTTATCAAATATAACCGAAATTATACGCCAAATAATTAACGCGATCTATAAATCGAATTCAAACAACCGCCTATTTAAGCAGAATCGAACAGGTCACTGCGAAATTTTCGAGGTCTATT
Organism: Allobosea sp. FG18; assembly: GCF_057809495.1. Taxonomy (NCBI): domain Bacteria; kingdom Pseudomonadati; phylum Pseudomonadota; class Alphaproteobacteria; order Hyphomicrobiales; family Alloboseaceae; genus Allobosea; species Allobosea sp. FG18. The sequence continues at coordinate 45,372 of NZ_JBMDKB010000032.1, read as the reverse complement.
TTCATTGATCTGTTCTAGAAAATCACGAGCGTATCGCCGCACGGCAGCGATTTTAACCGGCTCCATGTGGTCGAGAATCCGGTAAGGCATTTTCATGCGCGGGTTTCGTGAAAGTGCACTGCGGTTTTGGATCAGAAAGTTTCAGTAAAGAAAATTGAAAGGGCAGGCATCCCTACCAGTCTTAATTTTGGGATCATAGACGCATCTTTGACAATAATTCGACATCCGATTGATGTATGCGCCTGAGGCGGCATAGGGCTTGGAACTCAGTAGCCCGCCATCAGCGAACATGACCATTCCGTGGACGTTTGGAAGCTCAACCCACTCAAATGCATCGGCATAGACTGCGAGGTACCATTCCTCGATCTCGGCTGGATTTACCCCTGCCAGAAGCGCGAAATTTCCAGTGATCATCAGTCTTTGAATATGATGGGCATATGCGCTGCGCTTGGTATCCTCGATCGCACACTTCAGGCAATGCATGTCTGTTTCGCCCGACCAGTAAAACCAGGGAAGCTGTCTCGTTGCGGATAGGGCATTCCTGCTCTTGTATCCTGGCATCTCCAGCCAGTAGATGCCTCGAACATATTCACGCCAGCCCAGTATCTGACGGATGAACCCCTCTGCAGCGTTGAGCGGCACGCTACCGCATCGGAACGCGGCTTCAGCAGCGATACAAACTTCCCATGGTTCGAGGAGGCCGACATTGAGATACGGCGATAGGACGGCGTGAAACAGAAACGGCTCGTCTGTGGCCATCGCATCTTGATAGTCTCCGAACAACGGCAAATAGAATTCTATAAAGTGCGCTAGCGCAACCAGCGCATCTTCTCTGGAAACCGCCCAATTAAATGCATCAATATTACCGAAATTATCTGGATAATACCGGTTGGTTAGCAATATGACCTCAGCGGTGATCTCATCGATCTCAAAGCAAATGCGCTTTGGAGGTTGGATCGATGCCGGCAGCGGCTTCCGATTGGATGTGTCAAGGTTCCAGGTGCCGCCAGCGGGATAATCACCATCCATGAGTAGACCGGTTCGCCGACGCATCTCCCGATAGAAATATTCCATACGGTAACCCTTGCGGCCGTCCGCCCAAGCCCGGAAGTCCGCGATCGAGCATAGGAAGCGATCGTCGGCACGAATCTCGATAGGTCGGTCGAACCTCCCGCTCCAGTCATCCATCATGCGTCGGACCCGCCACTCGCCGGGCTCGGTAATCACAATTCGATCTGGATTATGGCGCTCTATGGCGCGGTCCAGCTCAGCCGAGAAGGAACCGGTATTGCCCGCGTCGCCAAGCGCGACGTAGTCGACTTCGATGCCGGCGCTCCGAAGCTCATTCGCGAAGTGCCGCATCGCTGAAAGAATGAAAGCAATCTTTTGCTTATGGTGTGGCACGTAGGTCGTCTCTTCAACGACCTCAACCATCAAAACGATGTCGGTATCGCGATCGATTCCTGTGAGCGAGCTGATATTAGGGCTAAGCTGATCGCCCAGGATAAAAATCAGTTTTCTCATCTCTGAAGCGGCTTTCCTTTTGTGTCTCGGCAGCGCTTCGAGCAATATGTGACCTGATCCCAGTTGCGCGCCCATTTTCTGCGCCAGCTGAATTGTCGGCGGCAAACCGGGCACGTCTTACTTGGAAGGTCGATTTTTCGGCGCATTCGAGCCATGCGTTTTGTCCTTTGGCATGGCAGGTCCGTATGGGTTGTTGCCTCAGCCTGCTGAATTCGTGGGGATGAACTTTGCTCGTTTGCCTCAGCCCAGCGCTTCAAACGCGTCGAGCGCGCGGCGACGAGCGAAATCGTGGTCGACGATGCGCGTGGGATACCCTTCGACTGCGGATGATGCCTGCCACGGGCGATGAACGTCTTGTGGAGGCAGACCCGATAATTCTGGTAGCCAAGCTTTCGCGTAATGCCCACCGCAATCGAATTTTTCCCCCTGAAGAGTGGGGTTGAAGATGCGGAAGTAGGGCGCCGCGTCTGCGCCCGATCCGGCAACCCATTGCCAGCTCGCCGCATTGTTGGCCTGGTCGGCGTCGACCAGAGTGTCCCAAAACCAAGCCTCACCCTGGCGCCAGTCAATGAGGAGATGCTTGACCAGGAACGATGCGGCCACCATGCGAACCCGGTTGTGCATCCACCCCGTGGTCCACAGCTGACGCATGCCAGCATCGACCAGAGGATAACCGGTCTTCCCAATTTGCCACGCTCGCAGCGAAACGGGATCCTCTCGCCACGGCATCCGGTCGAACTTCGACTGGAGGTTTCGGGCGGCTAAGGTCGGATTGTGATGCAGTAAATGATATGAGAATTCTCGCCAGCCCAGCTCGGACTGGAATTTCTCCAGGTTCCGGTAAGATTTTACGTCGCTTTCAGAGTTCTTTGATTCCGCCGCATGCCATATCTGCCGAGGCGAAATATTTCCGAAGCGCAAGTAGGGAGACAGGTGAGATGTCGTTTGCCTATCGGGAAAATCCCTGCACTCTGCGTATGTATCGAAGTGATTATCTAAAAACTGCTTGAGCTGCATTTGGGCACCGGTCTCGCCAGGTTTCCAATTGGAACGCAGGCCGCCTGACCAATCGGGTCCCCGAGGCTCAAGGCATAACTCGGAGAGTTCGACAGCCCGAGGCGAGTTGTCACCCCAGTCGCCGAAATCCTGCAATGCTACGGGAGCCGCTTGCGGCTGGGCAGGGTCACCCGCTTGGTAAACTGCGCGCCAAAATGCGGAAAACGTTCGAAAAGGCTCGCCGGATTTGGTTTTGATCGCCGCCGGATCGTACAGCAAAGAGCCGTTAAAAGTGAGAGCATCGATGCGACGCTGCTCAAGCAACAATTGTACGGCCGAATCCACCCGTCGTTCGGCTTCGCCATATCGATCATTCCAGTAAACGATGGCCGCCCGGCAGAGGGTGGCGAGGCGCGGGATCAATTCGGACGCACGACCCCGATAGATTGAAAGGCGTGTGCCGCGCTGACGCAGGTCCTTGTCCAGATTCTCCAGCGCGCCATGGAGCCACCATTTTGCTGCCGCCCCGAGAGGACGCAGACCGTCAGATTCTTCATCATACACAAAAACGCAGCGGATTTTCCGGCCGCTTTGTGCCGCGGCAGTTAAGGCCGGATTGTCGCATAGCCGCAGATCATCGCGAAACCAAACGATCACCGGAGCTTCTGCCGGATGCAAATTCGCGGAAGATGCCATCAGCTTTTGCCTTGGAATTGAAGCTCGGTTCCCATAACCGGATGCACAGACGTCTTTAGAAACGTGACGACGTCGTCGAGCACCGGCGCTTGCCATTGCAGAAGCCGGGACAGCGCCGTGGCCGTGCCAGCATGGCCGAGACCCTGATAGATCTTCAGCGAGACCGATCGCGCGCCCGCCTTTCGGAGCGCCAGCGCCAGACGCTCGCTATTGCGCGGAATGACCGTCGTGTCCTCCGATCCCGTGGCCAGAAAGACTGGCGGTGCGTCGCGCCGGGCAAAGTTGATTGGCTGCGTCCGGACGGGATCGCGCGCGTTTCCGAACGCCTCCTTCGTCACGTCGATATCGAACGGGAGAAAGTCGTAGGGGCCGGAGAGGCCGACAATCGACCGGACATCGTCGGCGCGCATGCCAACGGCGGCAAGATAGCGCTTGTCCAGAGTCAGCATCATCGCATTGTAGGCGCCCGCCGAATGTCCCATCATGTGGATCGCCTCCGGGGCGCCGCCGAAGCGGGCTATGTTGTCTCGCACGAAACGCAGGGCCTGCGCGCCGTCCTCGATGAAGACCGGGAAGCGGACCTCCGGGACCAGGCGGTAATCCGCGATCACCGTGACGAAGCCGCGAGCCGAGAGCGCGTCCCCCACGAACGAATAGGTTTCCTTGGCGCCATTGGCCCAGGACCCGCCATAGACGAAGAAAACGACCGGCTTGGGTGCGCTAGCGCAATCCGAAGGCAGGTAGATATCCATCCGCTGCCGGGGATGCAGGCCATAAGCTACATCGCGTGCGCCGTCGGTCAGGCGCCCCGGTCGGAGTGCGGCGCATGCCGAAACGCCGAGCCCAGCCAGCAGCGGCGCGATCGTACGTCGGACAATCCGGGTCGCAATGGACGGTTCGCAAGAATGCATGCAAGCCTATACGCTTCCCTCATCAAAGTGGATTTCCTGGCCGATCGTTCTTGATCGCCGGCGGCTCTGAACCACGAGCGCGAAAGCGACGTATCTCTTTGCGGAACCTCTGGAGATCACGATGAGCTTCGTTGCCGGTTATCTCGCTTTTCTTGTCGCTTTCGGCATTTGTGATGCCATCTGGCTGGGCACAATGGCGTCCAAACTCTATCGCCCTGCGCTCGGCGATCTACTTCTGGAACAGGTGCGCTATTGGCCGGCGGCACTGTTCTATTTCGGCTTCCCGCTCGGCGTAGTCCATTTTGCGCTGATGCCCGCGCTGCGTGACGGAAGCGCGGGCGCCGCCTTGCTCAATGGCGCGCTCATCGGGCTGCTGGCCTATGCGACTTACGACCTCACCAACTACGCCACACTGCGGCCCTGGACGCTGACGATCACGCTCGCCGACCTCGTCTATGGCGCCGTCGTCGTCGGCCTGTGCACATGGGTCGCCTTTATCGTGGTCCGGCGCCTGGTCGGCTGGGGCTGGGTCTGATCCCCAGCCCAGCTAATTGGTCAGGCCGCGCGCAGCCTGTAGTGATGGACGCCCCAGGCATCGCCCTGGGCATGGCCGAACAGTCCGCTCGTCGCCAGGAAGAACAGCCGCCAGCGCCGGCGCCATAGCGGCGCGTCCGCACCATAGGTCTCGCGCAGGATCGGATTAATCTGCGCGAGATTGCGATCGAAATTCGCCAGCCAGTCCTCGGCTGTGGCGCGATAATGCTCGCCGCTCCAGCGCCACTCGGCCTCGACAGTGAAGAGATCGGGGAACTGGTGAGCGAGCGTCGCGCTCGGCATCAGGCCGCCGGTGAAAAAATGCTGCGCGATCCAGTCGCGGGTATCGGCTACATCAAATCGATAGCAGCCCTGCCGGTGGGCGAAGACATGAATGAAGAGCCGGCCGTCCGGCTTCAGCCAGCCACGAATCCGCCCGAGCAGTTCGCGCCAGTTCGCCATGTGCTCGAACATCTCGACCGAAACGACGCGATCAAAATTCTCGGGCGGAGAAAAGTTATTGATGTCTGCCGTAATAACTCTCAAATTTAAGATACTACGGCGCCATGCTTCCTGTTCGATAAAATTGCGCTGCGAATTTGAGTTGGATACGGCCGTGATTTGAGCCTTGGGATAGCGTTCCGCTAACCACAGCGACAAGGAACCCCAACCGCAACCAAGCTCTAGAATTCGTTGTCCGTCCAAAATGTCCGCATGCTCTGCAGTCAGTTTCAGAGCGTTCTGCTCAGCAACCGTGAGCGTGTCGTATCGACTGTTGTAATAGCAGCACGAGTATTTTAGCTGCAAACCGAGAATCTGAGCAAAAAATGTATCAGGTAGTTCATAATGCTGTTTATTGGCCGCGTCAGTATGGACGGCAATAGGAAGGGCCGCCATTTCACGTACGAAGGTCTCAGTATTTGCCGGATCAACCTCAAGCGAACGATCTGTAGTCCGCACTAGGGACGCAATAACAGCCCGACTTACGAAGTCGGGAACACGAAGCCGTTCTCCCCAAGCCGAAAGCTTCTGCATGATCGTCATGACGTTGCTCCTTTCGGCGGCAGCGGGATCAGGGCGCTGGTTCGATTCTGGTACGCCCGATAGGCCTCGCCGTGCTTGGCGAGCATGTGCTCCTCCAGAGGCGGAATGCCGGAGATGCGGGTGAGCAGCAGCGTGATGCAGGCCGGTGCCAGCAGGGCGAGCCAGCCCCAGCTATAGCCGGCGCCGAGCGCGATCACGGGATAGCAGCACCAGAGCAGGCACTCGAAGAAGTAGTTGGGATGCCGCGACCAGCGCCACAGGCCGGAGTCGCAGACGCCGCCCGTTCCCGAGCGTGCGAAGGCCCGCAACTGGCCATCGGCGATGGCGCCTCCTGCAAGGCCGGCGACGAATACGGCGACACCGGCAAGATCCTGCCAGCCCAGCGCCGGCGCGGGGCTATGTGCCGCCAGCACGATCCCCAATCCCAGGGGAATGCTGACCAGCGCCTGCATCTGCAGCAGCCGGGCCAGTTGCTGCGGCGCGGCGCTGCCCCAGTCCCGCTTCAGCTTCGCATAGCGGGGATCTTCGGTGATGCCGGCGGTCCGTCGCGCGATGTGCAGGCCGAGCCGAAGCGCCCAGGCCAACGCGAGCCCGGCAACAAGGAAACGTCGTGGCATCGGCCCAGCCCCGAAAGGCAGCAAGGCGCCGGCAACCCCCATCAGCCCCAATCCGAAAGTCCAGACCACGTCGATCCAGCCGGAATTGCCGGTGCGACGCTCGACCAGCGTCGCCAGGGCCATGAAGGCGGACATGGCCACGGCCACGAAGACCAGAGCTGCTGCGAAGGACGCGATCGTCAAAACCGCACCAGCGGTTGCAGCAGCCGGCCGAGCCATCCCTGCAACTGCACGCTCCCGGTCATCGCGACGATGCAGGTGCAGCCCTCCACGGGATCGACCCGCGGCGTATGATCATGCTCTGCATCGGCCTCGTCGAAATCGCCGGCTGCGTAGCGCCCGTATTCGTGCTCATAGGCACCGGCGAGGATCGTGGTCCACTCGAACCCGGTATGCTTGTGGTGCGGCAAGGAAATTCCGGGCCCGGCGCGCAGCATGAAGACGCGCGCATCTGCTCCGGGAACCTCGACGCGTCGCATGGCGATGCGTATGCCGATCGGGCGCCAGGGACCGAGGCCATAGGGGCGCAGCACCTTCGGCATCCCCTCGGACATCGGGGCGGTCGCAACCGATTTTGCCTCGGGTCGTGCTGCAATAGCCGCAGGACTTGGGCCGGAAGCCATTGCGACGGGCTCGGCCGCATCCAGCAGCGCGCCTTGCACGGCCTGGAGCTCGCGGAGGCGGCCGCGGCTCTCCTGATCCGCCTCGATATGGCAGGCGACGACGACAGCGAGGCCTTCGTCGAGTTGGCCCGCTGCGAAGGCGGCCAGCGTCTCGTCGGACGGGCGATGCAACATGCTCATCGCAGGTCCTCCAGCCGGCCGCGCAGATGCGATAGGGCCAGGCGCAGGCGGGATTTCACCGTGCCCAGCGGGATCGCGAGGCGATCGGCGACATCCTGGTGACTGAAGCCTTCGATGAAGGCGAGTTCGACCACGCGGTACTGGTCGGGTGAAAGGTGGGTCATCGCGGCTCGCACGCGCGCATCGCGTTCGGCGCCGGAGAGCATCGCATCGGGTTGTTCAGGGGCTTCTTCATCCAGGATCTCGTAAACTTGCGACAGCCGCGACCGGGTCTCGCGTCGGGCAATGTCGATGCGCAGGTTGCGCGCGATCGTTGCGATCCAGGTCGAGGCGCTGGCCTTCGCCGGATCGAACAGGGCGGCCTTCCGCCAGACGGCCAGGAGCGTTTCCTGCGCGACCTCCTCGGCCAGCTCGGCCGGGGCGCCGCCGCGCATAAGCAATCCCTTCACGCGTGGCGCGAAATGGTCGAACAATTCAGCAAAGGCCGCCCGGTCGCCCGAGCGCGCGATGGCGGCAATCAGACTGTTGGGGTCGAACAAGATGATAAACCGAACTCCTTGCGCGACAGCTCCCGCGTTGCGCATGCCGTCGACGGTCAGGGCGAGTGCGGGAACCATATACGAGATACGCGGCCGGCTCCGCACTGGATCACTTGGGCGAGAGCGGGCGCCATCACTCCACGGCCTTCCAGCGCACGTCACGGCAGATCAGTTTCGCCGCGATGCAGCCGCGGGTGGTGAGGGCACCGGGTTTAGCGGTGATCGTCATCGAATAGGTCCAGTCGCGCTTCGCGTCGTAGGCGCTGCCGGAAAACGTTCCGTCGGGCTGGCGAGCCAGCGTCATGACGAGCTTGTCGCCGGCCGCCTCTCCCGTGCTGGTGTCGCCGATCCAGAGATTGGTGGCGCAGATCTTGTCGCCGCAGGGCGCGATCCTCACGCGGGCGTTGCCGTCGTCGCGCAACCATGTCCCGTCGAGATCGTTGGCGGCGGCACTATGGGCCGAAAAAGCGATGAGGGCGAGGACAAGCGGAAGGCGCGTCATAATGAAGTCCTTTCGGCGAATGCGTTTCGTCTACGCTCCGGCCGCGCCGTCGGTTTCATCGGCGCGCGAATTTGTGTCCGGACGCCCGACGAACAGCCACCCGATCAGGGCGGTCAGGGATGCCGCGCTCAGAAAATTCAGGCGCTGTAAGGCTGCGTATTCGTCGGGCCCGTAGAGATGTATCGGTGCCCCCAGGATGGCGGCCGGCAGCAGATAGGCGGCGAAGGCCAGTGCCGCGAAGCCGAGCGCGAAGAGGCGCTCCGTGCGGCGAAACAGCATCAGCGCCAGCATGAGGCAAGGAAACAGGAAGACCTCGACCCCTGAGACCGGGCCAAAGGCGGCCCGGCAGAGCAAGGTATTGCCGATGCCGGCGACAAGAAGCAGCGATCGCCCGAGCACGGCGCTGCGCCGCATGACGGCCGGCACCGCCGCGAAGAAGGGCGTCGACAGGAAGGTGAGATAGGACGGCGTGACGACGGGCGAGACCGCCCAATAAAGATAGAGCGGGTAGAAGGGCTGGTTCGAGACGATGACCAGCGCGACGGTATTGGCGATCGCGGCCCGCGGATCGGGATGCGCCACGTAGGCGCCGATCGCAGCAGCGACCCGTTTCATTCGGCTCATCGGCATCGTCGCCCTCCCGGAAAGTCCCGGCCTGTCTTCGGTTACGCAGGAAGCGCTGCGGCGGGTCACTCGGCCGGCGCGCTTTTGCTGGCGCGGCAGCAAATCCAGTCCGGCCCTGGCCGCGTATACCCGTCATGATCGATGAAGCAGCGACGATGGAACGGGCACATGGCAAGGCGATGCGGATCGCCGTGATCGGTGCCGGCATATCCGGTCTCTCGGCGGCCTGGCTGCTGGCGCAGGCGCATGATGTGGTGCTTTTCGAGGCTGCCCCCCGTCTCGGTGGTCACGCCAACACGGTTTGCGTCGCGGGGGCCGGCGGCGAGACGGCGGTCGATACTGGCTTCATCGTCTACAACGAGGCGACCTATCCGAACTTCATCGCGCTGATGGAGCATTTGCGCGTCGCCACCCAGCCGACCGAGATGTCCTTCGCCGTCTCGCTCGATGGCGGGCGGCTTGAATATAGCGGCACCAGCGTCGCAGGCCTGTTCGCCCAGCGCAGCAATCTGGTGCGCCCGCGCTTCTGGGCGATGCTGCAGGATATCACCCGCTTCTACCGGAATGCATCGCGGGATGTGCTGGCGGGGCACGCTGCTAATATCTCGCTCGGCGACTATCTCGCCGCCGGAGGCTACGGCGCCGCTTTCCGGGACGATCATCTCCTGCCGATGGCCGCCGCGATCTGGTCGGCTCCATGCTCGGAGATCCTGTCCTATCCGGCCGCCGCCTTCCTGCGCTTCCATCACAATCACGGGCTGCTCCAGCTCACCGACCGGCCCGTCTGGCGCACCGTCACAGGCGGCAGCAGCGTCTATGTGCAGAAACTGCGGGCCGCCTTTTCGGGTGAAGTCAGGGCCGGCGCGCCGGTGCGTCGGGTTCGACGTGGGAGAAACGATGTCATCCTGACGGGCGATGGCTGGACCGAGACATTCGACCAGGTCGTCTTTGCGGGCCATGCAGACCAGACGCTCGCCATGCTCGCCGATCCCAGCCAGGCGGAATCTCAAGCGCTTGGCGCGTTCCGCTACAGCCGCAACCGCGCCGTGCTGCACGGCGACGAAACGCTGATGCCGAAGCGCCGCCGCGCCTGGGCAAGCTGGAACCATATCGGTCAGCGCGCGCAGCCGGATTCCGCCTGTGCGGTGACATACTGGATGAACCGGCTCCAGGGCCTGCCGGAGGCTCAGCCCTTCTTCGTCACGCTCAACCCGCCGGATACGCTGCGCGAAGAGTCGATTTTCCACGAGGAGATCTACGAACACCCGCTGTTCGATGCGGCAGCGCTCGATGCGCAGGAACGGCTCTGGTCGCTGCAGGGCATGCGTCGAAGCTGGTTCTGCGGCGCCTATTTTGGATCGGGCTTTCATGAGGACGGCCTGCAGGCGGGGCTTGCCGTCGCCGAGGCGCTCGGCGGCGTTCGCCGGCCCTGGAGCGTCCCCAACGAATCCGGTCGCATTCCGATCCTGCCGCGACTGGAGCAGGCCGCATGACCTGGCGATCCGCCCTCTATGTCGGCCGTGTCAGGCACCATCGGTTCCGGCCCCGGCCGCATGCGCTGTCCTATCGCATGTTCTGGATGCTGCTCGATCTCGACGAGATCGATGGGTTGTCGACGAAGCTCCGCCTCTTCTCGCGCAACGGCTTCAACCTCTACGCCTTTCGCGACGCGGATTACGGGGATCGCAGCGGGCGGCCCCTGCGGCCCCAGATCGAGGAAACCTTGGCCAAGGCCGGGATCGCGCATGACGGCGGCGCGATCCGCCTGCTGACCATGCCGCGCATCCTGGGCTACGCCTTCAATCCGCTCAGCACCTATTTCTGCTACCGCCGCGACGGCAGCCTCTGCGCGACCGTCTACGAGGTGCACAACACCTTCGGCGAGATCCATAGCTATGTGGCGCCCGCCGATGTCTCGGAAGGCATGCTGAGGCAGGAGGCCGACAAGGTCTTCCACGTCTCGCCGTTTATGAACCTCGACATGCGCTACGCCTTTACGGTGACGCCACCGGGGGAGCGCATTTCCGTCGCCATCGATGGCAGTGACGCCGAGGGGCGCCTGATCACCGCCGTGTTGAGCGGCAAGCGCACGGAACTGAGCGACGCGGCCCTGCTGCGGCTGCTCGCAACCCATCCGCTGCTCACGCTGAAGGTCACGGCGGCCATCCACTGGCACGCCCTGCGCCTGCTGGCGAAGCGGATTTCCTGGCGGCCCCATCCGGCGGCGCCCGAACACTCCTTCAGTCTTGGCAGAGCCGTGACAGCCCATGCGAAAGGACCGATGAAGCCATGAGCCGTCCCGACGCGGAACAGCATTTCAGCATGCCCGAAGAGGCGCTCGCCTTGCCAGGTGGTATCGGCCTGTCGCGCTGGTTCCTGCGCCGCGTGCTCTCCCGCATCGCCATCGGCCACCTGACGGTCTTCACGCCGGATGGCGAACGGCTTTGCAGCGCGCCCGGCCTGCCGGGGCCGCAGGCGACGATGATCCTGAACAACTGGCGGTCGATGCGCCGCCTTCTGCTCGACGGCGATATCGGCCTGGCCGAAGCTTATCGCGACGGCGACCTTCACACGCCGGACCTCACCGCCCTGATCGAGCTCGGTGCGCGCAACGATGCGACGCTGCGCGGGCTGGTGTCGGGCGCCTGGCCGGCGCGGCTGCTCAACCGCCTGCGCCACGTTCTGAACGCCAATACGCGCCGCGGCAGCCGCCGCAACATCACCGCGCATTACGATCTCGGCAACGCGTTCTACGGCCGCTGGCTCGACGCCAGCATGATGTATTCCTCGGCGCTCTACGAGACGCCGGCCGAGACGCTCGAAGTCGCCCAGCAGCGCCGGCTCGACCGGATCGTCGACATGCTCGACCTTTCGGGCGGCGAGCATGTCCTGGAAATCGGCTGCGGCTGGGGTGCGTTGGCGGAGCGGCTGGCCCGCGAGGGCTGCCGCGTGACGGCGATTACCCTGTCGCCGGCACAGCTCGAAGCCGCACGGCAGCGCATTGCCGATGCTGGCCTATCCGAGCGCGTCACCATCGAGCTCAGGGACTATCGCGACATTGCCGGGCAGTTCGACCGCATCGTTTCGATCGAAATGATCGAGGCGGTCGGCCGCGCTTACTGGCCGTCCTATTTCGACACTCTCAATCGCTCGCTCAGGCCTGGCGGCCGGGTCGTGCTGCAGGCGATCACGATCGACGATGCGTTGTTCGAAAGCTACCAGCAGGGCAGCGATTTCATCCAGCGCTACATCTTTCCCGGTGGCAGCCTGCCGTCGGTCCCGGTGCTGAAAAGCAGTGCTGAGGCTGCTGCGCTCGCCGTGGTCGAGCAGCTCGATTTCGGCGGCAGCTACGCGCTGACCTTGAAGGAGTGGCGCCGGCGCTTTCTGGAGAACTGGGCCGAGATCGCACCCTTGGGGTTCGACGAAGCTTTCCGGCGCTTGTGGGAATTCTACCTCTGCTATTGCGAGGCAGGCTTCCGCGCACAGAGAATCGACGTGAAACTGGTGGCCCTGCGCCGAGCCTGATGGCGGCTGCGAAGGTGCTGTGCCGACCGGCACATTCTGCCTTCGTGGAAAGGCCACGGTGCGTATCCGGAAGCCGTTCTGCTTCTAGCAGGCAAGGAGCGGGAACAGCCAGTTCCGTGTGGCGTTGGAATAGCGCCCTCCCATTAGGACTAGCAATGAAACCGCTTTCGCTCCTGCTTGCCGTTGGAATCGGAACATTCTCTGGGGCGTGCCTTCCTCTGGAAGACCGGCCAGTTGGGAACGCAAACGTTCCCCAGCCGAGCAAGCCGGTCGAGCTGACCCGCTATCTAGGCAAGTGGTATGAACAGGCGCGCTATGAAGCAAGTTTTCAGGCGGGCTGCGAAGCCGTTTCAGCCCAATACGCGCTCAAGCCGGACGGGCATGTTTCTGTCATCAACTCCTGCCGGCAGGGCAGTCCCTCTGGTGCTCTGAAAAGATCGGAAGCATCCGCCCGCGTAGTCGAGGGATCCAAAGGTACGAAGCTGAAGGTCACATTCTTCTGGCCGTTCGAAGGCGACTATTGGGTTCTCGACAGGGCGCCAGATTATTCATGGTCGATCGTTGGGGAACCGTCTGGGCGCTATCTCTGGATCTTGACGCGAAGCCCCGCTATCACTCCGCAGCAATATTCTACTCTCGTGGGCAGAGCAAAGACGCTCGGTTACAACACCGCGTTACTGAGGCGGACGCAGCAATAGCTAAGCGCCAGAGATCGACCGTCGGCGCACCCCTCGAATTCGTCCGCGCGATCCGGCAGGCTTTCGTATGTTAGCATGCAGGGTGGTGCGGCGTGACCTAGCAAAACGCTCCGACGTAAGGCGCCTATAATCAGCCCTGGGCTCCCGTTTCGGTTGTGGATGGCAAAAGTAGTCCGGTGCTACTTGAAGCCGGGCCCCCGGCGTCCCTTCATGCTGACCTGCGCCGTGAGCGCTGCCTGCTTGTCGGAAGCATCCTTGGCCATCCGCAGTCCGCGCTGCCTGAACGTGTTGTCTGCACGCTGCTGGATCAGCCTCTCCGTCTCGGAGATAATCCTGGCGTCGGAGCCCGGTGTCCATGTCGCCGCCATTCACGATTGCCGAGCGGGAAACGTCGAGGTGACGATACACACTCTCGAGGACAAGCCGCTCGGGCGGGGTTGGATCATACCCGGAGCGACTTCCGGAGGATCTCCGCCGGCCAAGATTTGTTCGGCCCAGTTGACCACCTGCAGCTGACGCTCCCTTACGAGACCGGCCGGCAGTGATCCGCGGCACGGTTTTGCGCGTAACGTCTCTGGCGCGCCGCGGGAGACGGCCGCCCGTCGCCAGGGAGGCCGCCATGAAATCGATCCTGCTCACTGCCGTCGCCACCGTTTCGCTGGCCGGATGCGTGGGAAACTCGATAACTCACACGCAGCAGGCGCCCGAGCCGCGAAAGCGGGTCGACGTTCAGCGCTTCTACACGGGGACTTGGCGCGAGATCGCTCGACGCCCCATGACAATCACGGATGGCTGCGTCGCCGGCGCGACGGAATATGGGCCAGACCGCGCCGGCGGCATCCAGGTCCTCGATTCCTGTCGGATGGGCAGCCCGCGCGGCGAACTCAAGACCGTCGGCGGACCCGGCACGATCCTCGATCCCGGCTTTAACGCCAAGCTTAGGGTCGACTATAAGCTTTACGGCTTTGTGCCGGTTCAGCGGGAGTACTGGGTACTCGACCGGGCCGACGACTACAGCTGGTTCATCTCGGCTGATCCGACATTGCGTGACCTCTATATCTTCACGCGCGATCCGGAGATCGGCCCCACACAGCGCAAGCGGCTGGTCGCGCGTGCGGCCGCGCTGGGCTACGATGTCAGCAAGCTCGAATTCCCCGAGCAGCCGCGCCGTTGAGCCTCACGGGATTGCGCCCTGTATTGAGATCGACGTCGGTCGTTTGCCCGAACCCGGTCTCAATATGGGATGTGCGATCCATCCCATGCCAACAATGCACCAGATTGCTCGACAGCCGCGAGGTCGAGAACCTTGAGCAGGTTCGACGCCGCATCGTCAGTTACGAACAATCCGGCACGCGTTTCGTCGCTCCGGAATGGCCCCGAGAGAGTCGTCGCCACCGTGCCGGGATGGAGTGCTAGCGCTATAGCATCGGGATGCGTTCGCTTGAGCTCGACGGCAAGCGTGCGGATCACCTGATTGAGCGCGGCCTTCGAGGCGCGATATGAATACCAGCCGCCGAGCCGGTTATCCTCGATCGACCCTAAGCGGGCGGACAGGACGGCGAAAACCGATCGCCCCCGTCGCGGCAGCAGCGGAACGTAATGTTTGGCGACAATGGCAGGGCCGATGGTGTTGACCGCAAAGAGCCTGGCCATTGCGACGGGGTCTATCGTCTTCAAAGCCTTTTCCGGACGAATATTGGTGTCGTGCAGAAGGCCGCTCGCAACGATCACGAGGCCGACCGGCTCCTCCGTGCCGATCGTTCCAGCGACGCGTTCGGCACTTGCCTCGTCGGCGATATCCGCGATGTGAAACCGGATTGACCCACGATCCGCGCTCGGCGTCCGTGATATCGCGTGAACGGCAGGGTATCGGCTCGACCCGGCCACCTGTTCGGCAAGCGCTCCGCCAATCCCACCGGAGGCACCGATAATCACCGCAGCATTTGGCATGTGCGGATCCTTCTGGCCTGATTTGCCCGGACGACTTTACCCTTCGAACGGAGAATCACCGGCCGCCTCGCAGGGTGCGCCACGATAGCGCCAGAGTTGCGGCCCGATGCCCGTCACTTCGAAAGGCCCGAATACTTTCCGCGAGATAGCGCAGAGAAGTTCGGCGCTTCATAGGTGGCGAGACTAGCCACCAGATCGCTCCCGCGCTCAATAACGTTCGCGCATCACAGGCCCATCCGAGGGCCTTGGCAGCTCGACCGCTCCCGCTCGGAGCGTTCTGTGCGAGCGCCCGCACGAATCTCTTCTCGCATTTGCTGACGTCCAGGCGGATGCGAGGCAAGCGAAACAACAGCACTCTCTCGCTCCGAAACATTCATATCCTTTGAATGGCGCCTTCGCCTCAAAGACGCCCGGCGCCGCTGGTGCGGCGCCGGGCTTTAGGTCAGGCGTGGCCGCGCGAGCCTTCCTTGCGGCTGCTGGCGAACGCGGCCACGTCGGGCGCAAGGAGATCATGCTTTTCCGCCCAGGACGCGAACAGGCCGCGCGCCGTGTCTGGTTCGATCTCGCCGCGGATCGCCGCCAGGCAGGCTTTCAGCGCAAAGCCGTGGACCGGATCGCGCCTGCTCTCCGGCCAGTCGGCCAAGAACATGTAGGCCTCCATTGCGGACGCGATCGCCGCCGGATGCCCAAGACCGGTCAGGATCACGACCGGCCTCTCGAAGTCGTCTGATGTCATCATGCAGTCCTCCCGCGGCGGGGAGCGATTGCCAACGTTGCCATAGCCATATCCTCCTGGAAGCAACATGGATCCGGTTTGGTTGATCGCCGCGTCGAGCGCGCTGTCGCTGTCGGCGGCTGCTATGATTTTGGGATATGTTCTCTTCGGATCAAGGCCTCCAAAGCATCGACGTCACTGGAGCCGGAACTCGCCGCTGACCGCGCTGAGGTCGGCCGGACCGATCAGGTCCTTGTGAGCGACGGTGATGCGGAACAGCTTGCCGTCGAGCTTGGCCTGCCAGAAGGCGAGGAACTTGTTGAGCTCGGGAAAGCGCGGAGCGAGGTCGTAATCCTGCCAGACGTATTCCTGCAGGATCGATGGGTGGTCGGGCAGGCGGTAGAGGATACCGGCGGTGGTCAATCCGTAGCCAGCGATCTGGCGGGCGAAGTCCGTCGAAGCCATTCCTTTCAGCTCCCTGGTTTCACTGCGCCGATGGCAGCGGATTCTCAACGCTCTGGCAAGATGATAGGTTGCGTTTGTGCTGCTTTTTCAGCCTGTTAGCACTCGATCAAAAAAAGTGCTGCCGACCTCTTGAAGGCAAAAATCGGGCAACCCAAATCTTCGCGCGGGCACGGCGCCTCAGGGCGCGCGGAACCTCGCCGCAAGACCTGAACAGGGCCGGCCCGCTTTGACATGTGACCGACATGGAAACTGGAGGAACTCATGAAGTTTCGGCCACTGCATGACCGCGTCGTCGTGAAGCGCATCGACGCCGAGGAGAAGACCAAGGGCGGGATCATCATTCCCGATACCGCCAAGGAAAAGCCGCAGGAGGGCGAGGTCGTCGCCGTCGGCGCCGGCGCGCGCGACGAGACCGGCAAGCTCGTGCCGCCCGACGTTAAGGTCGGCGACCGCGTGCTCTTCGGCAAATGGAGCGGCACCGAGGTCAAGATCGACGGCCAGGATCTCCTGATCATGAAGGAGACCGACATCATGGGCGTCGTCGAGACGACTGCCGCCCTCAAGAAGGCCGCCTGACGGGGCCTCATCCATACATCAACCTGAAACCTCAAGTCTGAAGGAGTGAGGAATCATGGCTGCGAAGGACGTGAAGTTTTCGCAGGACGCGCGTGAGCGGATGCTGCGCGGCGTCGATACGCTGGCGAATGCGGTGAAGGTCACGCTGGGCCCGAAGGGCCGCAACGTCGTGATCGAGAAGTCGTTCGGTGCGCCCCGCATCACCAAGGACGGCGTCACCGTCGCCAAGGAGATCGAACTTTCCGACAAGTTCGAGAACATGGGCGCCCAGATGGTCCGCGAGGTGGCCTCGAAGCAGAACGACGCCGCCGGTGACGGCACCACGACCGCGACCGTACTCGCCCAGGCGATCGTTCGGGAAGGCGCCAAGGCGGTGGCCGCCGGCATGAACCCGATGGACCTGAAGCGTGGCATCGACCTCGCCGTCGAAGCGGTGACAAAGTCGCTCGGCGAGCATTCCAAGACCATAACCGGCTCGGAGGAGGTCGCGCAGGTCGGCACCATCTCGGCCAATGGCGATCGCACGATCGGCGAGATGATCGCCGAGGCGATGAAGAAGGTCGGCAACGAGGGCGTCATCACCGTCGAGGAAGCCAAGACCGCCGAGACCGAGCTCGATGTCGTCGAGGGCATGCAGTTCGACCGCGGCTACCTGTCTCCCTATTTCGTGACCAACTCCGAGAAGATGGTCGCGGAGCTCGAAGACCCCTACATCCTGATCCACGAGAAGAAGCTCTCGGGCCTCCAGACGATGCTGCCGTTGCTGGAAGCGGTCGTGCAGACTGGAAAACCGCTGCTGATCGTGGCGGAGGATGTCGAGGGCGAGGCTCTCGCCACGCTCGTCGTCAACAAGCTCCGTGGCGGTCTGAAGATCGCGGCCGTCAAGGCTCCGGGCTTTGGTGATCGCCGCAAGGCCATGATGGAGGACATCGCGATCCTGACCGGCGGCACCGCGATCAGCGAGGATCTCGGCATCAAGCTGGAAACCGTCACGCTCGACATGCTCGGCCGCGCCAAGAAGGTCCGGATCGAGAAGGAGAACACCACCATCGTCGATGGCGCTGGCGCGAAGGCCGAGATCGACGCCCGGGTCGCGCAGATCAAGGCGCAGATCGAGGAAACCACCTCGGATTACGACCGCGAGAAGCTGCAGGAGCGTCTGGCCAAGCTCGCCGGCGGCGTCGCGGTGATCCGCGTCGGTGGGGCGACGGAGGTCGAGGTCAAGGAGAAGAAGGACCGCGTCGACGATGCCCTGAACGCCACCCGCGCAGCGGTCGAGGAGGGCATCCTGCCGGGCGGCGGCGTCGCCCTGCTGCGCGCGGTTAAGGCGCTCGAAGGGCTGGTGCCCGGCAATGACGACCAGAAGACCGGCGTCGAGATCGTCCGCAAGGCGATCACCGCGCCTGCCCGCCAGATCGTCGAGAATGCCGGCGGCGACGGCGCGGTCGTGGTCGGCAAGCTGCTGGAGTCGCAGGACTACGCCTGGGGCTACAACGCCCAGACAGGCGAGTACGGCGATCTGGTCAAGGCCGGCATTATCGACCCGACCAAGGTCGTGCGCACGGCAATCCAGGACGCGGCGTCGGTCGCGGGCCTGCTGATCACCACCGAGGCAATGATCGCCGAGGCGCCGAAGAAGGACCCGGCACCGGCCATGCCCGCCGGCGGCATGGACTATTGAGCATCGGGGGTGCCGCGGTTTCCGCGGCGCCCCCTCTCAGGATCCCAACCGCACACGCTATGCCTAGGGGAACGCTATGCCCCTTTCCTCATTGACCGATCCCATCGATCTGGCCCGTGCCGAAGCTGCTCTTGAAAAGGCATGGGCGGAACTCAAGCCGTCGCTTTCGGCGGGCTCTGACGAGCTGGAGCGAAACAACCTCGCCTATATCGTGGCTTCGCTGGTTCCGCTGGCGCTAGACGAGGACGATCTCGCACTGCGTGCGATCGACCGGTTTCGCGAGAAGGCCTAGGCGAGAAGCCGCAAAAAATCCCCCTGCATTTCCTCCATCGCATCAGATATCCAACATGACCGATGCCCCACAGGAACCTAAAGACCGCTCGCCTTCCGACCGCTTCAAGGCCCTCATCACCAACGCCGAGAGCGCAACGTATGGCCTCAAGGATAATCTCCTGGCCGTCATGACGCGGGATGGATCAGCAACGTGGCAGACCGTCGCCGCTCACATCGAGGCTCAGTTGCCTGGCGCCGGCGAGTTCGCGACCGCGCGGTTGAACGCCATACTTGCTCTGGTCAGGACGTTATCTAATCGACAAGCGTCGGGGAGCGGGTGAACGCCGCTCTCGACAGTACCCCCGGCCGTTAGCAAATAGGCTGGCTCGCCGCGGTCCCGCGCGATATCGCTCTCTGCCAGCGTCTCCCCGCTGCCAATCTATTCGAGACATCCGAATGACAACGACCGCCGCAGCCGAGCATCGCAGCTTCGAAGCTGACGTCTCCCGCCTGCTCCACATGATGGTGCATTCGGTCTATTCCGACCGGGACGTTTTCCTACGCGAGCTGATCTCGAACGCAGCTGATGCCTGCGAGAAGCTGCGCTACGAAGCGATCGGCAACCCCGCGCTTCTGGGGGACGACCCGAAGCTCACAATCACCATCTCGGCCGATCCGGAGGCCGGCAGGCTAACCATTGCCGACAACGGCATTGGTATGAGCCATGACGAGATGATCGAAGCTCTCGGCACGATCGCCCGCTCCGGTACGCGCAGCTTCATGGAGCGGGTCGCTAACACCGAAGGCAAGGACGGCGCGCAGCTCATCGGCCAGTTCGGCGTCGGCTTCTATTCCGCCTTCATGGTGGCCGAGAAGGTCGAGGTTGTCAGCCGCCGTGCCGGCAGCGCCGAAGCTTGGATCTGGTCTTCGGACGGCAAGGGCGAATTCACCGTGGCGCCTGCGGCGCTCGACGCGGCTCCGTCCCGCGGGACGCGCGTGACGCTTCACCTGATGGAGGAGGCCAAGTCCTATGCCGAGCGCTGGACGCTGGAGCGCATCGTCAAGGAACAGTCCGGCCATGTACCGGTCCCGATCTCGCTGATCACGGAGCCGGGCGCAGATGCGGTCGCCCTCTCCGATGGAGCCGCGCTCTGGACCAGGCTGAAAAGCGAGATCACGAAGGACGAATACGCCGATTTCTACCGCAGCGTTGCGGGACAATATGACGAGCCGGTGGCCACGATCCATTTTCGCGCCGAAGGACTGCACGAATATACCGCGCTCGCCTTCGTCCCGGGCGCACGCCCGTTCGATCTCTTCGACGCCGACCGCAAGGGGCGGATCAAGCTTTATGTGAAGCGCGTCTTCATCACGGACGAAGCCGAACTCCTGCCGCGCTACCTGCGCTTCGTGCGCGGCATCGTCGACACCGCCGACCTTCCGCTCAACCTCTCTCGCGAAATGATCCAGGACAGCCCGTTGCTCGGCGCGATCAAGAAGGGCGTCACCAGCCGTGTCCTCGCCGATCTCGCGAAACTGGCCGAACAGGAACCGGATACATTCCGCCTGATCTGGGAAAACTTCGGCGTCGTCATCAAGGAAGGGCTTTACGAGGATTTCGCGCGCCGGGAGCAACTGCTCGGCCTCGCTCGCTTCCGGACCACGGCCTCCGGCGAAGGGTGGCGCAGCCTCAAAGGCTATATCGGCGCGCTCAAGGACAACCAGACCGCGATCTACTATATCGCCGGCGACGACGCCTCCCGGATCGCCAATTCCCCGCAGCTCGAAGGTTTTCGGGCCCGCGGCATCGAGGTGCTGTTGCTGTCGGATCCCATCGACAGCTTCTGGGCCTCGGCAGCCCCGGATTTCGAAGGCAAGCCGTTCAAGTCGGTGACGCAAGGGGCGGCCGATCTCGGTCTTATCCCGCTGCTTGATGGCGCGGCGCCTCCGTCGGCGGAAGCGAGCGAGAAGATCACCGCTCTACTTGCATCGATGAAGGAGATTTTGGCCGAACAGGTTGCGGATGTCCGATCCTCCGATCGGCTGACCGAGAGCGCGGTCTGCCTTGTCGCGTCGGATAAGGGGCCGGATCGCCAGTTCGAACGCCTGCTCAGCGCCGCGGGGCGCGTCGAAAGTGCTGCCAAGCCGATCCTCGAGGTCAACCCTCGGCATGTGATGATCTCAGCTCTCGCATCAGATAACGATCATGTGCTGCGTTGCGATGTCGCCCACCTACTCCTCGATACCGCCCGCGTCTTGGACGGCGAGCGGCCGACCGACGCAAATGCATTCGTGGAGAGGTTCAACCGGCTCGTGACACAAAGCTTCGGCGATAGCGGAGGGCAACGCAAAGGGTAGATTTTACCGCTGCGGATGGTTCTTGAATGTCCGGTTCCAAGTCCCTTCGAAATGTCTGATTGTGGCACGCCTCAGAACAACCGCCTCAAGTGGTTCATGACGCTAGATCGAACATTGTCGATGTGAGCTCGCATCGCATCCTGCGCACGTGTCACGTCCCGCGCCAAAACGGCATCGATGATCTCCAGATGCTCGTGCACCCCGGGCTCAAAACGCTCGGGCAACCGTCCCATGTCGAAGATTTTGGTCTTTTTGCGAAGATCGTCGATCATCTCCGCCAGCAGGCGGGATCCCGCAAGACCCGCAATGATTTGGTGAAGTCGATCATCAACGGCCACATGCTCTTCAGGCGTAGGCTCGTAGCCATCGCGAAATTCGGCGATGCGAGCGGCGATCGCACGGAGTTCCGCAGATCCGCCCGTTTCGGCGGCTCGTCCGGCAGCCTCGACTTCGAGTAGTCGCCTGACATGCAGGATTTCGATGAAGTCGTCAGTGGAGAGACGGCGCACGACCGGGGTTAGCCCAGCAGTACGTAGGACTAAGCCTTCCATCATAAGGCGCATCGTAGCTTCGCGCACTGGCGTGCGGGAAACCCCAAGACGCTCGGCGAGCTTCTTCTCCTGCAGCGAGGCCCCCGCCGGCAATTCACCATTGAGGATCATGTCGCGCAGCCGCTCATAGGTCGAGTGGCCGAGGGTCGAGATCGAAGCTTGGTCGGCAGTCAATGCGGGGATCCCTTCATTCCTGGATTTGAGCTGCCGCATTTACTCGCCGGACGCAACGGGTGCCCGCCCAACGGTCACGGGCAATCTTGCACCGGAAGCCGCATTGAAAGGGTTCACGTCACGCCATCCCATGTGTATACCATCAGTATGTTGGAGTCACGTAGCGCGTCGCTGCTGCAGGTCGAGGGAGATGAGCTTGGCTGATCTGATTGTAACGGGCGGCGTGGTCATCAGCATGGATGGTTCAAGACGCATCATCGATGACGGAGCCGTCGCGATCGTCGAGGACCGCATCGTCGATGTTGGCCCGAGCAAAGAGATCGGCAATCGGCATAGCGCTCGACGCGTGATCGATGCCCGGCGAAAGGCGATCATGCCCGGCTTGATCGACGGTCACGCCCATGCCGGCCACGGGTTGATCAAGACGATGGGCGGCGGCCGCAGCGACCTTTGGTACGACGCTTGCGAGCAGGCTTACACGGTGGGCTCGTCCGAAGCGTTCTGGCATGCCGAGGCCCAGCTTGCGGCCGTGGAGCGGCTTCGCTTCGGCGTGACGACCGGTGTATCCCTGCTCGGCGGCGGCGATAGCATCATGCGCACGGACGATCCCGCCTATGCGGCTGCTCATTGCGAGGGAGTCGGCGAGGTCGGGACGCGCTCCATCGTCGCGATCGGCCCGACGCGGCCGCCGCACCCGCGAACCTATGCACGCTGGGACGGTGACCGGCGCAGCGACACCAAGGTCGATTTCGATCGCCAGATGCAGACCTGCCGGGAAGTCATCGCGCGCTGGCACGGGGCGCTCGGCAACCGCATCCGCATCGCCATGCTCACGCCGACATTGCGCGACGAGCATATCGATAGCCTCGATCCCGTCATGCTTGAAGAAGCAAGGCGGCAGACGCTTGCCGCCCGCGCCCTGTCCCGTGAGACAGGGACGCTCTTCACGCAGGATGGTCACACGCGAAACAGCGTCGCCTATGCCCATGCGATGGGACTGCTTGGGCCCGATGCGCTGCTCTCGCACGCGACGAACCTGACGGAGCGCGAGATCGCTATTTGCGCCGAAACGGACACCCGGATCGCGCATAACCCGAGCGCAGTGGCCTCTATCCTTGGCCGCTGCCCGGCGACGGAGCTGCTCGACGCAGGCGTCACGGTCTGCCTCGGCTCGGATGCAACGGCGCCCGACCGCTCGGCCGACATGTTCCGCCACATGCAGCAATGCATGCACTATCACCGCACGCATTTCCGCGACCCTGCCGTCCTCCCGCCTGGGCGCGTGCTCGAAATGACGACGATCGACGGGGCCCGCGCGCTCGGGCTGGAGGCCGAGATCGGATCGCTGGAGCCCGGCAAGAAGGCCGATATCATCCTGGTCGACCTGGCACGGCCGCACATGGCGCCGATGAATATGCCCGCCTTCCGCGTCACCTGCTTTGCCAACGGCAACGACGTCGACACGGTGATCGTGGACGGCCGCGTGCTGATGCAGGACCGCCGCGTGCTGAGTGTCGCGGAGGATGCCGTGATCGCGGCGGCACAGCGCGAATGCGAGCGGATGCTGGAGCGTACCGGGCTGAGCCACCTGCTTGCGATGCCGGAAGACTTCTTCGGCCATACCCGCGCGAGCGGCGTCCACTGACCGCCCAGTACCGGAGACAGCGATGACAGACATCCAATACGACACCGTCATTCGCAACGGTACGCTCGCCACCGCGACCGACGTCTTCAAGGCCGATCTGGCGATATCCGGCGAAAAGATCGCGGCGATCGGTTTCAACCTGCCTGCCGGGCGGCGCGAGATCGATGCTGCGGGCATGCTCGTGCTGCCCGGGGGTGTCGACGCCCACTGCCATATCGAGCAGTTGTCGGGCGGCGGCCTGATGAACGCCGACACTTTCGAGACTGCAACGCGCTCGGCCGCCTTCGGCGGTACGACCACGGTCGTCTCATTCGCGGCGCAACACCGCGGCGCCAACCTCGTGACGGTCGTCGAGGACTATGCGGCGCTGGCGCGAAGAGGGGCGATCATCGACTACGCCTTCCACCTGATGGTCGCCAACCCGGACGAGCAGACCATCGCGCTCGATCTGCCCGCCCTGATCAGGGCCGGCCATCGCTCGGTCAAGGTCTTCATGACCTACGACGCGGTGCAGGTGAACGACCAGCAACTGCTCGACGTGATGGCGGCCGCGCGAGCCGAAGGCGCGCTGATCTGCGTCCACGCGGAGAATCACGGCCTGCTGAAATGGATGGGCGACAGGCTCGTCGCCCGAGGCTACGTCGCGCCGAAGTTCCACGCGGTAAGCCACCCGCGTGCCGCGGAGGTCGAGGCCTTCCACCGCCTGGTCGCCTTTTCCGAACTGCTCGACCAGCCGATCGTGATCTTCCACGTCTCGACGGCGGAGGGCGCGGCTGTGATCCGCGAGGCGCGCGGTCGCGGCGTCAAGATCTTCGCCGAGACCTGCCCCCATTATCTGCTGATGACGGCTCAAGATCTCGATCGCCCCGGCCTCGAGGGCGCGAAATGGATTTGCTCGCCGCCGCAGCGCACGCAAGCGGATCAGGAAGCGCTCTGGCGGGCGCTGGCACTCGGCGATCTGCAGATCCTGTCCTCCGATCATGCACCCTACCGCTTCGACGCCAGCGGCAAGCTCAGCGCCGGCGACAATCCCAGCTTCAAGCAGATCGCCAACGGCATGCCGGGCCTTGAGATGCGCCTGCCCTTGCTGTTCGACGCCATGGTCTCCCGAGGCCGGATGGGGTTGTCGAAATTCGTCGAACTCACCGCGACTGCTCCCGCCCGCATCTACGACCTGCCCGGCAAGGGCTCGCTGGCGATCGGGGCGGATGCCGACATCGCCATCTGGGACCCCGAGCGCCGCGTCGAGCTCGCCGACGAGCTGCACGACAATGCCGGCTACAACCCGTTCGCCGGCCGCACCATCACCGGCTGGCCCGGCACCGTCGTCAGGCGTGGCGAAATCATCGTTGCCGAAGGCGCTCTCAACGCTCGGCCGGGCTCCGGCCGGCTCCTCCTGCGCCAGGCCGGCGAAGCGACCAAGCCGACCAGCCGGCTCTCTCCCGAATTCGATCCCGCGCGCAATTTCGGCGCCGATCTCTACTGAGGCTGAGGAAAGCTCCGCATGAGCCGCACGATCTTCGTCATCAACCCGAACTCCTCGGAGTTGGTGACCGATGCCATCAATAGGGCTGTGGCGCCGCTACGCACTCCAGAGGGTCCGCAGATCGCCTGCCTGACATTGCCGGAGGGCCCCGCCGGCATCCAGAGCCAGCGTGATGTGGATGGGGTCATCAGCCCCCTCCTGAAGCGAGCGAGAGAACTCGAAGACGAGGCTGCGGCGTTCGTCATCGCCTGCTTCAGTGATCCAGGCTTGCACGCGCTGCGCGAGCAGAGCCGGCACCCGGTCTTCGGCATCGCGGAAGCTGGCGTCCTGACCGCGCTCACACTCGGCCAGCGCTTCGGCGTCATTGCGATCCTGCCGACCTCGATCCCCCGCCACCTGCGCTATTTCGGCGCGATGGGCGTGATGGCGCGCTTCGCGGGCGACCTGTCGATCGGCCTGGGCGTGACCGAGCTCGCCGACGAGTTGCGCACCTATGAGCGCATGGCGGCGACCGGCCGGTCCCTGCGGGACAGCCATGCCGCGGACGTCATCGTGATGGGCTGCGCGGGCATGGCGCGCTATCGCGCCCGCCTTGAGGCCGAACTGGGCATCCCGGTCGTCGAGCCAACGCAGGCCGCGACAGCGATGGCGCTCGGCCGCGTGCTCCTCGCCGATCTCTGATTTTACTCTCTGCTCGAAAGAACACGGCCCATGCCACACATCAGCGAAACTGCGTCCGGCGTGTATGTCATCGCTGTCACCCCATTCACCGACCAGGGCGCAATTGATTCCGCCAGTCTGGATTCGATGGTCGATTTCTACGTCGACAAGGGCGCTACGGGCCTCACGCTGCTCGGCATGATGGGTGAGGCGCCCAAGCTCACCGCCGCCGAATCGCTGACTGTCGTCAGACAGGTGCTGGCGCGGACCTCCGGCCAGGTGCCGGTTGTGGTTGGCGTTTCCGCATCGGGCTTCGCGCCGATGAAGGAGTTGAGCGACCAGGTGATGGATGCCGGCGCTTCGGGCGTCATGATCGCTCCTCCCTCCTCACTGAGAACGGACGACCAGATCTACGCCTATTTCGAGACGGCCGCCGCGATACTCGGCGACATTCCGTTCGTACTGCAGGACTACCCGCTGGCGACGGGTGTGCAGATCTCGGCCTCGGTGATCCTGCGCATCGTTCGCAATCTCCCAAGCTGCGTCATGCTCAAGCACGAAGACTGGCCGGGCCTCAACAAGATCGGCGCGCTGCGCGCGGCAAGCGATCGCGGCGAGGCCCGCCGCATTTCCATTCTGTGCGGCAATGGCGGGGTCTTCCTGCCCGAGGAGCTGAGCCGCGGCGCCGATGGCGCGATGACCGGCTTCGCCTACCCCGAAATGATGATCGATGTCTGCAAGGCGCATGCAGCGGGCGATGTCGAGCGCGCGCATGATCTCTTCGACGCCTATCTGCCGCTGGCCCGCTACGAACTCCAGCCCGGCTTCGGTTTGCAGATCAGGAAGCACATTCTGGCGCGGCGCGGGGTCATTGCCTCGGCGGCGCTGCGCGCGCCCTCCGGTCGGCTTTCGCCCGGTGATCTCGCCGATATCGAGCGGCTGATCGAACGCCAGGAGCGGCGCCTGGCGGCTCTCGCGTAGATCGGCGAGCGCAGCTTCGCCGCTCTGCCTGCAAGGCTCAGAGCGGTGGAAGCGCGCGAACGTCGAGCACGCCGTCGGTGTGCATCCGCCAGCCGGGATGGTCGCCGCGCAGACCGATCACCCGGCGATGGTTGTAGAGATAGAGCCAGGGCGGGTCCTGCTGCAGCAGGCGGTAGCATTGCCGGTAGAGCGCCTCGCGCTTCTCGGACGAGACCGTCGCGCGCGCCTCGTCGATAAGCCGCTCGACGGCGGGGTTGGCGTAGCCCTCCCACCACGCGCCGCGGACGCGCGAATCGATCTTCTCGTGCAGAACGCGGAAGACGCTCATCGGGCTTGAATCGAAGACGCAGAGGTCGTGGATCGCCTTGAGCCGGACCTGATTGGCGTAGTGCACCCGGTCGGGTTCGATATGGCGTTCGAAGCGCACGTTCAGCTCCATCAACTGCGCCTCCACCGCATCGGCTAGCGCCAGCGCCTCGTCCGGCAAACGTGTCGGGCAATAGAGCTGCAGCGTGAGGCCGTTGTCGTGGCCAGCCTCGGCAAGGAGCCTTCGCGCCTGGGCCATATCGCGGGCGAAGGGCTGCGCCTTCGTATCGACGCCGTAATGCACGGGGCTGACGAAGCCATGCAGGGGCTGGCCCGCGCCGCCGAGCACCTCCCGGACCAGCGCCTCCCGATCGATAGCGAGGTTGAGCGCAAGCCGGACGCGAGGGTCGCGTGCGGGTCCTTCGGCGGCGTTGAACATCATGATCAGCGCCGTCGGCGCCAGAAAGTCATGCGTGGTGAAGCCGGGCGCGGCGAGCTCCGAGAGCGCCGAGCGCGGCAGGCCGTTGGCGACATCGGCGGAGCCTGTCCGCAGCGCCTCGGCGCGCGCCGGCGCCGTCTCGCCCTTGATCCACGCGAGCCGTTCGAAGCGGGGGGCTCCGTCGAAATGGTTCGGGTTGGCAACGGCTTCGATCCGCTCGCCAGGGACATAGCGCTCAAGCCTGTAAGGACCGGTTCCGACCGCCCGTTTCGCGAGATCATCACCCGCCGCCTCGACGGCGGCCGGCGAGATGATGTGTCCGTAGGACAGGATGTCGAAGAGGTCCGCGAGCGGCTGAGCCAGTGTGAGCGTGATTTCGTGGCTGGCGATGACCTCGACCGTCATTCCAGCAAGATACTGTCCGTAGACGCCCGGCGCGCCGAGCGTCGCGCCCATGTCCGGGCGCGCCATCCTCAGCAATGCGTAACGCACCGCGTTCGCGTCGCAAGGCTCGCCATCATGGAAGACGACGCCCTCGCGCAGGCGGAAGGTGAAGTACCGCGCATCCTCCGATACCGACCACTGCGTCGCGAGTGAGGGACCGTAACCACCGCCGGGCACGCGCCGTACCAGCGTGTCGAACAACGCGCCGAAAACGGTGAGGACGTCATTGGAGTCCGTGCAGGCATGGGGATCGTCGAGGGTGATCCGGGGCTGGCTGATCGTAACCGTTGTCATGGATGAGTATCCGTCGAGGTGGCGAGCGCCGTACCGTCATGGAGATGGCAGGCGACGGACTGCCCGCCTGGTTTCGACCGCAGGACAGGGCGCTCCCGCGCGCAGCGATCGAAGGCAAGCGGGCAGCGGGTGCGAAAGCAGCAGCCCGATGGCAGGTCGATCGCGCTCGGCACCTCACCCTTGATCTCATCGGCGGCCGCTGCGAGCGGCTCTCCGAGCACCGGCGCGGCTGCGAGCAACGCGCGCGTATAGGGGTGTTTCGGGCTCTCGAAGATCGCCTCGGTCGGACCGGTCTCCACCATGAAGCCGAGATACATCACCCCGATCCGGTCGCTGATGTGACGGACCACTGAAAGATCGTGCGTGATAAAGAGATAGGAGAAGCCGAACTCGTCCTTGAGATCCATCATGAGATTGAGGATCTGAGCCTGGATAGAAACATCGAGCGCCGAGACCGGCTCATCCGCGATGATGAGCTTGGGTTCAACCGACAGCGCACGCGCGATCCCTATGCGTTGGCGCTGACCACCGGAGAACTGGTGCGGATAGCGGTCGGCATGCTCGGGGCCGAGGCCCACCTTGGCGAGCAGCGCAAGCGCTTTCTCTTGCACATCGTGCACCTTGCCCGGCGCGTTTTCGAGATAGGGCTCCATCACGATGTCACGGACGCGCTGGCGCGGGTTCAGCGAAGCATAGGGGTCCTGGAAGATCATCTGCATCTTGCTGCGGATTGGCTGCATGAGAGCGAACCCGTGGCGGGTGATGTCTTCGCCGTCGAGCAGGATGGAGCCGGCCGTCGGCTCGTGCAGCTTGATAACGGTCTTGGCGAGCGTCGACTTCCCGCAGCCGCTCTCGCCGACGATGCCGAGCACCTCGCCGCGCTCGATCGTCAGGCTGACGCCGTTGACCGCATGCACGATGCGTCGCGGCGCGGTGATCCGACCGTTGCGCAGGCGCAGACGGTCGAAGAAGCCGCCGCTCGCGTCGAAGCGCTGTTCGAGATCACGGACCTGCAGCAGCGGGGCCATCAGAATTTCGCCTCCAGCGGGAAATGGCATGCTGCGGCTTGGCCCGGCGCGAACTCGGTCAGCACCGGCTCGACCTCGCGGCATAGAGGTTGAGCCGCCGGGCAGCGCGGAGCAAAGGCGCAGCCGGGCGGCAGCTTTCGAATGTTCGGCACCGAGCCGGGAATCTGGTGCAAACGGCGCCGCGAGCGGTCGTCATGCGGGATCGAGTCAAGCAGTCCGCGCGTGTAATGATGGGCAGGGCTGCGGATCAAGCGCGCTGTCGAGCCCCGTTCGACGATGCGTCCGCAATAAAGGACAACCATCTTATCGGCCATCTGCGAAACGGCCGCCAGATCGTGGGTGATCAGGATCAGCGAGGCAGAGGTCTGCTCGACCTGCCGCTTCATCAACCGCAGCAATTGCGCCTGAATGGTCACGTCGAGCGCCGTCGTCGGCTCGTCGGCGATCAGCAGGCGGGGGCCGGCGATCATCGCGATCGCGATGACGACGCGCTGGCGCATTCCGCCCGAGAACTGGTGCGGGTAGTTGTTCAGCCGTTCCTCCGGCTGGGAAATGCCGACCTCGCGCAGCATCTCGATGCAGCGGGCTCGTCGCGCCGCCGCCGGTAGATCGGTGTGCAGGCGTAGCATTTCCTCCAGCTGGTTGCCGACCGTGTAGAGCGGATTGAGCGCCGTCATCGGATCCTGGAAGATCATGCCGATGCGCTTGCCGCGAATACTGCGCATGCCGCCTTCGTCGAGCCGAACCAGATCCTGCCCTTCGAATCGGATCTCGCCAGCCTCGATGCGGCCCGGCGGGTCGATAAGCCCCATGATTGAGAAGCCGATCATGGACTTGCCACCGCCGGATTCTCCGACGAGACCGAGTATCTCGCCTGTTGCCAGGTCGAAATCGACGCCGTCGACCGCTTTCACCACTCCGCCGAAGGTGTGGAAGTACGTCTTCAAGCCGCGGACGGAGAGCAACGGCACATTCTCGGCGGTTTGGATCGCGCCGGTCTGGAGCGGGGCTGAGATCATTTGAGCCGCGGGTTTAGCTCGTCGCGCAGGAAGTCGCCGAGCAGGTTGATGCCGAACACGATCAGCATGATGAACAGCCCCGGGAATACCGAGATCCACCACAGGCCGGAGAACAGTACGTCGAAGCCGTTCTTGATGAGCAGGCCAAGCGAGGGCTCCGTGATCGGCACGCCGACGCCGAGGAAGGAAAGGGACGCTTCAATCAAAATGAAGGTACCCACCTGGATCGTCGCCACGACGATCAGCGGCGTCAGCACGTTGGGCAGCACATGGCGTAGGATGATCTTGCGGTTCGGCAAGCCTGAAACCCGCGCCGCCTGGACATATTCCTTCTGCGTTTCGCGGAGCGTCGAACCGCGAACGATGCGCGCATAGACGACCCAGCCCACCGAGACGAGCGCGATCAGCACCTTGTCGACGCCGGTTCCAAACGCCGACATCAGGAAGAGCGCGGTCAGCACCGAGGGAAAGGAGAGCTGGATGTCCGCGATGCGCATGATCAGGCTGTCGAGCCGGCCGCCGTAGAAGCCCGCGAGAAGCCCGAGCGTGGTGCCGAGCAGGCAGGAGCCCAACATCGCCGCGACTCCGATGAACAGCGATATGCGGCTGCCGTAAACGATGCTGGCGAGCACGTCGCGGCCCTGTCCGTCGGTGCCCAGCAGATATTGCGACGTCCCGCCTTCCAGCCAGACCGGCGGCTTGAAGGAATCCATCAGTTCGAGCTGGGCCACGTCATAAGGGTCCTGCGCGACGAGCCATGGGCCCAGCGCGATCATAACCGCGAACATCACAACGATCGCGCTGCCGAGGATGGCGGAACTGTTATGGCGGAAGTTGTGGAAGAACTCCGAGGCTGCAAAGCGGGAGATCGACGACGATAAAGCGTTCATCGGCTGCGCTTCACTTGATCTTGATGCGCGGATCGATGAGCGCATAAAGCATGTCCACGACGAAGTTCACGACGACGAACATGAAGGCTACGAACATCAGGTAGACGACGATCACCGGTCGGTCGCCGCGATAGATCGAGTCGACCAGGAGCTTGCCGATGCCGGGCCAGGCGAAGATCGTCTCGGTCAGCGTCGCGAAAGCGATGAGATCGCCCAGCATCAGCCCGAATACGGTGACAAGCGGGATCAGCGCGTTCTTGAGCCCGTGCTTGAACAGCACGCCCCGCCGATCCGTGCCCTTTGCGCGGGCGAACTTGATGTAGTCCTGCTTCATCACCTCCATCATCTCGGCGCGGATGATGCGCATCAGTATGGCGAGCGTGCCGACCGAGAGCGTCAGCGCCGGCAGGATGAGGTGGCGCAGGCCCTCCCAGCTCAGGAAACTGACCCGAATGCCGAGCCATTCCTGCGTCGGACCGCGTCCCGAGGAAGGAAAGAGCTGGAGCTTCACGGCGAAGACGAAGATCAGAACCATGCCGAGCCAGAAGCCCGGCAGGGAGATGCCGACGAGCGAGCCCGCCATCACGGCGCGGCTGCCCGCGCGCTGCGGGTTGGCACCGGCGTAGACGCCGAGTGGAATCGCCAGCACGAGCGCGATCGCCATGGCAAGAGCGACGATCTCAAGCGTCGCCGGCAAGCGCTCCAGGATCAGCTGCATCGCCGGCTGCCGAAACACGAAAGATCGGCCAAAATCGCCTTGCAGTAGGCTCGACAGGAAACGCCAGTACTGCACGAGATGGCTGTCATCCAGCCCAAGCAGCCGGCGCGCCTGCTCGATCTGCGCCTCGGTCGCATCGAGCGGGACCATCATGTACGTCGGATCGCCCGTGAAGCTCATCATCACGAAGACGAGCACGGACACGGCCCAGAGGACCACGATCATCTGGATCAATCGCTTGAGCAGATAGCCTAGCACGAGGGCAAACTTTCAGGCGTGACGTGTCATTGGCGCGGGCGCCATAAGGGGCCGGCCTTGCCAGGCCGGCCGGGCTATTTTCGTAAGCCGGGAACAGCCGTCAGCTGACATCCATCTCGTAGGCCCAGATGAACTTGTCCATGCGCGGCACGACCTTGATGCCTTTCTTGGCCGCGTAGATGTCCTGCTCGTAATGGAGCGGGATCATCGGTATCTCGCGGGTTGCAACCTTTGTCGCCTCCTGCAGGAAACCGTTACGCTGCTTGATATCCGCGGTGGCGTCTGCCTTGTCGATCCAGCCGTCGAACTCCTCGTTGCTGAACGCTCCGCGGTTGGCCTGGCCGAAGCCAGGCTTCTTGCCACGGCTGTACAGCAGCGTCGAATACATGTTGCCCGCATCGCCCGAGGGCGTATCCCAACCGCTCATGATGAAGCTCGACTTGTCGGACGGCACGCGGATGTACCCGAAGAAGTTCGACCGCGGCATCAGGTTGAGGTTCAGCTTGACGTTGATCCGCGCGAGCATCCCGGCCAGCGCCTGCGCGATCGCGCCGTCGTTGACATAGCGGTTGTTGGTCGTGTCGAGGGTCATGGAGAACCCCTTCTCGAACCCGGCTTCCTTCATCAGCGCCCGGGCCTTCTCCAGGTCGAACGGGTAGGTCTTCCGGAAATCGAGCCCTGGCACATATCCCAGGTGCGAGGACGGAACGTATTGCTCGCTCGGCGTGGCGAAGCCGTTCATCACGACAGTCCTGATGGCCTCGATATTGATGGCGCGCACCAACGCCTCGCGCACGCGCCGGTCACGCATCGGATTGCTCGGCAGGTCGATCGTCGGCGACTTTTCGCGCGTGTCGATCGCGATCACCATATTCAGCAAGCTGGGCCGCGTGATCACCTCGAAGGCCGGGTTCCCCTTGACGCTCGCCACGTCGCGCACCGCCAGGTCCTGGATGACGTCGACACCGCCAGTGAGAAGGGCAGCGGTGCGCGTCGCCGGGTTGGTGATCGGCTTGAAGGTGACCTTGTCGATCTTCGGCTTTCCGCGCCAGTAGTCGGCATGCGCGGCCAGCACGATGCGGTCTTCCTTGACCCATTCG
Source organism: Allobosea sp. FG18 (assembly GCF_057809495.1). Lineage (NCBI taxonomy): Bacteria > Pseudomonadati > Pseudomonadota > Alphaproteobacteria > Hyphomicrobiales > Alloboseaceae > Allobosea > Allobosea sp. FG18. The sequence goes on along the minus strand of NZ_JBMDKB010000032.1, from coordinate 12,348 downwards.
GCGAGCTTGTAAGGCCCTGTGCCCATGGGCTTCAGGCCCATCTGTTCGTCGCCGATGGCCTTTGTGTATTTCTCGCTGACGATCAGCACCTCGGCCAGCGCCATATGCAGCACGGCGTAGGGCTTGGGCGTCTTGATCTCGACCGTGTAGTCGTCGATCGCGCGAGAAGAGGCGATATTGGCGACGAGATTCGACATCAGCGCCTTCTTCAGGCGCTCGAAAGTGAAGACGACGTCCGGCGCCTTGAGCTCGTCGCCATTGTGAAACTTCACGCCCTTGCGGAGCTTGAACACCCAGGTCGTGTCGTCCACCACCTGCCAGCTTTCGGCGAGACCCGGCTCGAAACCCAGCTCCGGCGTGCGTGCCACCAGCGGGTCATAGAAGTGGTAGAACATGATGTTGCCGGTGAGCTCGTTGGCCGCATGCGGGTCGAGGATCACTGCATCCGCCGTCAATGCGATGGTGAGCGCCTTCTCCTGAGCACGGGCGGCGCCCGAAAGCGCAACTCCACCAAGCAGCGCCAGACCAAGTGCTCCTCGGCGCGACAAATCCGTGAGGCCATTTCTGATCATCCGATCGCTCCCTGCGCCTGGTCTGGTCGTGATTGAAATATCGCGCGCTCAGACGAGCGCGGACTGAATCTCGATCTGGTAGCCTTCGGGATCGTTGAAGACGAAAGCGCGGATCTTGAGCTCGGCGCTGCTTCGTGGCTCGCGCAATCCAGCTGGTCCGACCTCGCGGATATAGGCGTACCAGGCATCGACATCGGCGACGCGCATGCAGATCTGCACCGGCTTGATGTCGTTGGCGCGGTGGCTGCCGCGTCTCTCGTCGACGAGCCCCACATAACCGTTCGGTGTGACGCGATAGATCTTCGACCAGCCCTGGTCGATCTCCAGCGTCAGCCCGATCACGTCCTCGTAGAAGCGCATCGCGGCTGGCAGATCGCGATAATACAAAAAAGTGATGAGCTTCTCAGTCGCCGCATGGGCAGGCCGCACGGGTGAACTCATCGCATAAACCCTCGCTTTGCTTCCTCGTCGCTCATCGGCGCGGCAACACGGCCGCACCCTGAACGCTGTTGTTATTCCAACGGTATACCAAGCGTATTTCATGTCAAGCAACGATATCAGTCACTCTCGCCTTGCCAGTTTTCGGGGCCAGCTGCGACGACAGCGGAGAGCTGAACCGGAGATACAGCTCGGACGCACCATAGAGAGATTTTTGGACACACTGACGGTCGAGTGCGCCCCCGCGTCATGCAGAGCGAGATGCCGGGCAATGCGCGCATGCGCTTGCCCGGGAAACGCGCTTGGCGGATTTCTGCTGTGGTGATTTTACCGTTCTGAGGATTCGGCATGTCGCTCGCTAATGGCCGGCCGCTGCTCGCCATGCCAGGCCCCACTAACATTCCCGATCGTGTGCTTCAGGCGATGATGCGGCCGGCTGAGGAACTCAGTTCCGACAGCATCGTCAGCCTGACCGAAACGGTTCTCTCCGATCTCAAGCGCGTCTTCCGGACTGGCGGCGAAACCTTCGTCTACGCCGCCAACGGCCATGGTGGATGGGAGGCGGCCTTCAGCAATGTTCTGTCGCGAGGCGACAGGGTTCTGGTGCTGGAAAGCGGCCGCTTCGCCGTCGGTTGGGGCGAGATGGCCCGCTTTATGGGCGTCGATGTCGAGATGCTCCCCGGCAGTTGGCGCCGGGCCGTCGATCCAGCCGCGGTCGAGGCCCGGCTGCGTTCTGACACGCAGCACACGATCAAAGCGGTGATGGTGGTCCAGATCGATACCGCAGCAGGCATCGTCAACGATATTCCGGCCATTCGCAGGGCCATCGACGCCGCCGGCCACCCTGCTCTGTTCATGGTCGATGCCATTGCCTCCCTCGGTTGCATGGAATTCGAGATGGATGCCTGGCGCATCGACATCAGCGTCTCAGCCTCGCAGAAGGGCCTCATGTCCTCGCCAGGCCTCGCCTTTGTCGCGGCCAACGAGAAGGCTCTTGCCGCGCACAAGCGCGCCGATCTGCGCACTGGCTATTGGGATTGGAGCGGCCGGATGAACGTGCTGGCCTATATGAAGCATTGCGGCACTGCGCCGGAGCATCTCCTCTTTGGACAGCGTGCTGCGCTCGACATGATCTTCGAGGAAGGGCTGGAGGCGATCTGGCGCCGCCACGCCGCCCTTGCCAAGGCGACGCATGCTGCCGTGGATCTCTGGTCGAGTGGTCAGGCTCTCACCTTCGGAGTGACTGATGGGGCAGACCGAGCGCCGTCTGTGACAGCTGTGTTAACGCCTGGCGTCGACGTAAGCGTCATCACAGCCTTCGCACGCGACGTCTGTGGCGTAACGCTCGGCCTCGGGATTGGAGATTATCACGGCAAGGCCTTCCGGATCGCCCACATGGGTCATTTCAACGCCGCGGCACTTATTGGAGCTCTCGGAGCCGTTGAGATGGCGCTTCAGGCCAAAGAAATCCCGCACGGCTCGGGTGGTGTGGCAGCCGCAATTGCCAGCTTAGCCGCCGCGTGAAAGAGACTGCGATCCTGCCGCATGAAGGACTTGAACAAATCAGGTGTCGCTCAACCCGACAGGTTCAGGCGACAGCTGAGTAGCTTTTTTACCCGCCCGTTCGGGGCGGCATACTCACCGAAGCAGACCTTCAGCCTCAAACTCTTCCCAGCCGTCGAGGCCGGTTTCCTGTTCGTCCGGGCCGGGCGCTGCCTCACGGGATTTGGCCGAACGCTTGCCCGCGCGCGTCAAAGCCGCTTTTCCAGCTGCTCGCCGCCGGTTCTCCGCTGTCGTTGCGATATCCTCTTCCCGCCAGATTTCCGGCAGGCCGCTATCGAGGACATGCTCGATGAAGCCTGGGGTGAACACGTGAAAAGTGACGGCCTTGGCCCGACCACGTAGCTTGACCGTCTTTGTCCCCGCGCTCTGGAGCCGGCCGTCGTCGAGCCACTTATGACGCTCGCGAGATGAAATGGAGAGAATATCCTCGGCCTCGCTGGGGAGGATTGGCAACTCGGCAATTTCGGCCAACATATCCGCTACGATCGCAGACAGAGCGTCAAACTCAACAGCTTCGGCGTCCGGCATGTGAAGGATCGCTTTGCCGGTTTCGACCGTGAAATGCTTCCGCATTGACCAAGGAAGCCGCCGCCTGATTTCGCGCTCGATTCCCTTGGCGCGGATCGACGACCCAAGGGTGGCCGTTGATGGAAGAGGCCACTCCGCGATGTGCGTTGAGATGCGCTTCACATAATGCTCTGCTCAGGATTGCGGGTCCGGAATTAATTGCATGGATCAATCGCGTGTTCCCAGCTTCTACATTCCTGGTGGCTGCGGCAAATACGTTGCTCCTTAGACGTGGGCGTCCTGAAGGTCGTCGATCCGCTGTGGGTGATCAGTTACCTCCCGACTTAAGCCACTCTTTTCGGAGCTTTTGTCGATCGAGTTGCGCTTCAGCGAGCTCCTCCCGGAGCCGTTTGTTCACGCCTTCCAATTCGGCGCGCAAGGCGCTTCGATCAAGTTCTGCAGGCATGGCTTCGCTGTTGACCGTCTGATCGAGAATATCTGCCAGCACGGTGTGAAGGAACTGGGAGCACTCCTCCTCGTTCTCCGGCGCTGGAACCAGGATCTGCGCCAGAAGGGCTAGCGCGAGCCCTCGCCAGGCGACCACCTCGTATGACTGCTGGACGATTTCGGTTGGATCCTCGGACATTTGGTTCTCCTGCTCGGATGCACAGGCTGCTTCTCGGCAACCTCCCGTCGCGTCGCTGTGTTCCCGCCAAACAACGAGCTTGACTCTCAGCCTCTCGCTGAGAACATAAGAGGAACATCAGGTGTCGTTCTAGCAGGTAAAGTCCGTTGCGGCCACAGCCGTTATTTCAGTCGCTCCGCGACCAGATCGAGCGGATCGAGGGCCGAGGCGCCCGCGGCCGGACGGTGCTGCCGTTCGGTATCGCGACGGTCGACTCACGCTTGCCTGGTGGAGGCCTCGCGCTAGGAGCACTGCATGAGGTCGCGGGCGGCGGCAACGGCGCGATTGACGGTGCAGCGGCGGCATTGTTCAGCGCCGGGGTTGCCGCGAGGAGTCGCGGCAAGGTGCTCTGGTGCCTCACCCGAGCCGATCTGTTCGCGCCGGCGATGGCGCAGGCGGGGTTGATCCCTGACCGCGTGATCTACGTCGAGGCCGGCGATGACAAAACGGTGCTCGCCTGCATGGAAGAGGGCCTGCGCCATGGCGGGCTGGGCTCCGTCGTCGGCGAGGTAGCCCGCTTGTCCATGACAGCGTCGCGTCGCCTTCAGCTCGCCGCGGAGGGGACAGGTGCTATCGGCATCGCGCTGCGACGATGGCGACGCGAGGTCGACGCCTCTGATTTTGGTCAGCCCACGGCGGCGATGACCCGATGGCGGGTTTCGGTGCTTCCATCGACAGCGCTGCCGGTGCCGGGGGTAGGGCGGTCACGCTGGCTTGTTGAATTGATTCGGGCCCGGGCAGGCGAAAGCGCGGATTTTGAGTTGGAGGCATGCGAAGACACGGGTCGTCTCGGTCTTCCTCCCGAACTGGTCGATCGATCGGTTTCGGCGGATGGCTGGCGGCGCGGCGCCTCCGCCTGAGGTCCCGCTCGTCCTCATCGCTCGCGACGGCAGCAGGAGGCTAGTGCAGGCGGCGAATGCCGCTGCACTGACAGCCGGGCTTCGCGTCGGCATGCCGGCCACGAAAGCGCAGGCGCTCTTGCCTGGCCTGCTGGTCGAGGAAGCGAACCCCGCCGCGGACGCACAGGAGCTTGAGCGGCTGGCAATCTGGCTGCATCAGCGCGTCGCCCCGATCGTCGCGCCGGACCCTCCCGATGGTATCGTCATCGACACGACGGGTGCAGAACACCTGCATGGCGGAGAAGCCGACATGCTGGACGCCATCGTTGGACGCTTGGCGATCTCGGGCGTCGAGGCCAGGGCTGCGATCGCTGACAGCTGGGGGACGGCCCATGCGCTCGCTCGATACACTTCTCGGGCAACGATCGTGACGCCGATCGGGCATGAAGCGCAGCCGCTATTGCCGCTGCCTCTAGAATGCTTGCGACTGCGCGCCACGATATCGAACGACCTGCGCGTTCTAGGATTCGAGACTGCCGGCGACATCATCGCCCAACCGCGCTCGCCGCTCACGCTGCGCTTTGGGCCAGAGATCGCTCGCCGATTGGCCCAGGCGCTCGGGGAGGTCGCGGAGCCCATCATCTCTATCCGCCCACCTGACCTCATCGAAGTTCGGCGCGCGTTCGCCGAGCCGATTGGCGCGCCGGAGACAATTGCTCGCTACATCGGCAAACTGGTTGCCCAGCTCTGCGATCGCCTCGAGGCGCGCTGTCTTGGCGCTCGGCGCCTCGATCTCATCTGCCATCGTGTCGACCGCGGACTTCAGACAGTGCGGGTTGGGCTCGCCAAGCCTGTTTGCGACGTGAAACCACTTACGCGGCTCTTCTGTGAGAAGATCGAGGCGATCGAGCCTGGCTTCGGCATCGAGATCATGACGCTGGCAGCGACCTTGGCTGAGCCGCTCGAACGAAAGCAGGCGGTCAACTCCCTGGTGGAGGAAACCGGCGCGGACGTGTCCGGCCTCATCGACACCCTCGCCAATCGTGTCGGTGAGCGGGCCGTCTATCGGATGGTCCCGGTTGCCAGCGATGTCCCCGAGCGTTCTGTTCGCCGTGTCGCAGCGCTAACTGAGGAGACCGGAGCGGTCTGGCCAGGCCACTGGCCGCGCCCGGCGAGGCTGCTACCGAGACCGGAACCGGTCGAGACCATGGCGCTGCTACCGGACCATCCACCCGCCTGGTTCAGTTGGCGCGGGATCCGTCGGCGGGTCCGGCGCGCGGATGGCCCAGAGCGCGTGTTCGGTGAGTGGTGGAAGCGCGAGGCGGAGATGGTCGCCGTGCGCGACTACTTCCGGGTCGAGGATGATGCCGGCGAGCGCTACTGGCTCTATCGCGCGGGCGACGGCGAAGACGTCGCCACAGGTTCGCATCGCTGGTTCCTGCATGGCGTTTTCGGATGAGCGCCCGGTATGCAGAGCTACAGGTCACCAGCCATTTCAGTTTCCTGCGCGGCGCCTCCTCGGCTGATGAACTGTTCGCCCAAGCCGCGCTGCTCGGCATCCAGGCGCTCGCGGTCGTAGATCGTAATTCGCTTGCCGGGATCGTACGGGCGCACGAGGCGGCGAAGACAACCGGCGTCAGGCTGATCGTCGGCTGCCGCCTCGATCTCGCTGATGGCATGTCGCTGCTGGTTTATCCCATCGACCGGCCAGCTTATTCGCGCCTGTGCCGACTGCTCTCCATCGGCAAGAAGCGCGGCGGAAAGGCACAATGTCATCTCGAATGGTCGGACGTCGCTGCGCATGCGGAAGGGCTGGTCGCGGTGCTCGTGCCGGACCTGGCCGACGAGGATTGCGCCTTTCGCCTGCGTCGCCTCCGCGAGGGCTTTGGTGACCGCGCCTATCTCGCCCTCTCGCTGCGGCGCCGACCGAACGACCAACTTCGCCTTCATAAGCTGTCGAACATGGCGACGCGGATGCGCGTCCCGACGGTCGTGACCAACGATGTGCTCTTCCACGAGCCAGCCAGGCGGATCCTGCAGGACGTCGTCACCTGCATCCGCCACAACGTCACAATCGACGCACTCGGCGATCGGCGTGAGCGCCATGCAGACCGATATCTGAAACCTCCGGAGGAGATGCATCGGCTGTTCACGCGCTACCCTGAGGCCTTAGCCCGGACGCTGCAGATTGCCGGCCGCTGCCGGTTCTCGCTTGACGAGCTCGCCTATCAGTACCCGGAGGAGCGCGACGATCCCACGCTGACACCGCAGGAGACCCTGGCCAAGCTGACCTGGGAGGGCGCTGCGCAACGCTATCCCGAGGGGCTCTCCGAAAGCGTCCGGGCTAGCCTGAACCATGAGCTGACGCTGATCGAAAGGCTCGGCTACGCGCCATACTTCCTGACGGTGAACGCCATCGTCCGCTTCGCCCGCTCGCGTGACATCCTCTGCCAAGGTCGCGGCTCGGCGGCGAACTCGGCCGTCTGCTTCGTGCTCGGCATCACCTCGATTGACCCGGGCCGCAACGACCTGCTGTTCGAGCGCTTCGTTTCGGAGGAGCGTCGAGAGCCGCCAGACATCGATGTCGACTTCGAGCATGAGCGCCGCGAGATCGTCATGCAGTGGGTGTTCGACACCTATGGCCGAGATCACGCGGCCCTGTGCTCGACCGTTATTCGCTACCGAACCAAAGGGGCCCTACGCGATGTCGGCAAGGCGCTGGGCCTGCCCGAGGACCTGATCGGGACGTTGTCGTCGCAGGTCTGGGCCTGGTCCGAGGAGGGCGTCGAGAAGCGACACGTCGAGGAACTCAACCTCAACCTGGCTGACCGCCGGCTGCGCCTGGCGCTTGATCTCGCCCGCCAGCTTCATGGCGCCCCGCGGCACCTTTCGCAGCATCCCGGCGGCTTCGTCCTGACTAATGACCGCCTCGACGACCTCGTCCCGATCGAACCGGCGGCAATGGTCGATCGCCAGGTCATCGAATGGGACAAGGACGACATCGATGCGCTGAAGTTCATGAAGGTAGACGTTCTCGCGCTGGGCATGCTGACCTGCATGAAGCGAGGCCTAGACATGCTCGCCGACCACAAGGGCGTCGCGCTCGACCTGGCATCGATCCCGCCGGAGGATCCCCGGACTTACGCGATGATCCGCAAGGCTGACACGCTCGGGACCTTTCAGATCGAGAGCCGCGCGCAGATGTCGATGCTGCCTCGGCTCAAGCCGCGGACGTACTATGATCTCGTCGTGCAGGTCGCGATCGTGCGGCCTGGCCCGATTCAGGGCAACATGGTCCATCCCTACCTCCGCCGGCGTGAAGGCCGTGAGCCGGTGCACTACCCCAAGCCCGAGCTGGAGAAGGTCCTCGGCAAGACACTTGGCGTGCCGCTCTTCCAGGAGCAGGCGATGCGGGTCGCGATCGAATGCGCCGGCTTCACGCCCGGCGAGGCAGACATGCTGCGCAAGAGCATGGCGACCTTCAAGTTCACGGGCGGCGTGTCGAAGTTCAAGGAGAAGCTCGTCGCCGGCATGGTCACCAATGGTTACGAGGCCGAGTTCGCCGAGCAGACATTCCGGCAGCTCGAAGGCTTCGGCAGCTATGGTTTTCCGGAAAGCCATGCGGCCTCCTTCGCGCTGATCGCCTACGCCTCCGCTTGGTTGAAATGCTGGCATCCGGACGTGTTCTGCGCCGCGCTGCTGAACAGCCAGCCCATGGGCTTCTATGCACCGGCCCAAATCGTCCGAGATGCCCGCGACCATGGCGTCGAGGTTCGGCCCGTATGCGCGAACACCTCACGTTGGGACTGCACGCTTGAGCCGACCGGCGACGAGCGGCGGTTCGCCGTTCGCCTCGGGCTCAGGATGGTCAAAGGGCTCGCCAACGCTCACGCTGCCGCGATCATCACGGCCCGAGCCCGTCTGCCGTTCGAGTCGATCGAGGATCTCTGGCGTCGGGCTCGGGTGCCCGTGGCCGCTTTAGCTCAGATCGCCGAGGCGGACGGATTCCGGCCCAGCCTTGGGTTTGCGCGAAGAGATGCGCTCTGGGCGATCCGCGTCCTGCGCGACGAACCGCTGCCCCTGTTCGCCGCGGCTGCGGATATGCGCGCCGATGAAACGCCTGAGCCTGCCATCGCACTCCGGCCTCTGGCGACTGGAGGAGATGTGGTCGAGGACTATCGCCATGTCGGGCTGTCGCTTCGCGATCATCCGGTCTCGTTCTTGCGGCAGGATTTTCGGCGTAGGGGCATTGTCAGCTGTCAGGCCGCAATGGACTCGCGCGACGGACGCTGGCTCGAAGCCGCCGGCATCGTCCTGGTACGGCAGCGGCCTGGCTCGGCCAAGGGTGTCATGTTCATTACCCTCGAGGATGAAAGCGGGATCGCGAACCTCGTGGTTTGGCCCAAGGTGTTCGAGCTGTTCAGGCGGACGATCCTTTCCGCAGGGATGATCTCGGTCCGCGGACGCATCCAGCGCGAGGGCGAGGTCGTCCACCTCGTGGCGCAGAGGCTCACCGATCTATCTGCCGACCTCGCCGGTGTTGGGAAGCGCGGGCAGCCTTTCCCGCTGCCTCATGGACGAGGTGACGAGTTTCATCATGGCTCTGCAACGCCTGATCCGCGCGATCTTCCGCCCAAGGGACTACGAGCCCGGGACATTTATATCCCCGATCTGCATATCGACGCGATCAAGGTGAAGACGCGGGATTTTCGTTGATCCACCTGCCAGCGGGGATCGAAAGGCTCCTGCCTTGTATGGACCAGCGGAAATGCTGATCTACAATCCATGCTCAGTAATCGCGTTCGGGTCATCGATCTTGAGACGGGCGGCGACGGCCCCCACGACGTCTGTGAAATCGGTTGGCAGGACGTCTCGCTAGGAGCCGATGGACGCTGGGAAGTCACCGAGGAACGCGGCGCGCTTCTCGTCAATCCCGGACGCGCCATCTCCGCCGATACGATGGCAGTGCACCACATTCGGGATCAGGACGTTGTTGGTGCTCCGTACTGGAAGGACATTGCACCGTCCGTCCTGAAACCAGAGGGCGGAGCTCTGGCGTTGGCGGCCCATCGCGCATCGTTCGAGCAGCGATATTGCCGACCGCGGCTGAGCGCAGGTGCTCAATGGATCTGTACCTGGAAGTGCGCCTTGCGCCTTTGGCCGGATCTGCCGCGGTTCTCGAACCAGATGCTTCGATATCAACGCAAGCCTGCGGGGCTTGTTCATGAGATTGGGCTGCCGGCTCATCGTGCGATGCCCGACGCCTATGTGACGGCACACCACCTCCGGGACATGCTGAACGAGGCTTCGCTCGATCAACTGATTGCGTGGAGTGCGGAGCCGGGCTTGTTGCCCCGCGTACCGACGGGGCCTGATCGCGGCAAGGGATGGGATCAGCTGAGTGTCTCCGCACTGGCCGAGCTCTCAGCGAGCCGTGATGCCGATCTTCGGTTTAGTGCTCAAACCGAGTTAAAGCGAAGGAACATCGAACCTGCGTGCTCACCTGAACCTGCTCAGAAATCCCTGCTATGAGCGCTGAAAACTGACCTCGGCGGTAAAGGGGGCGCTGAACGTGGGTCGCCAACTTAACCAACTACACCTTCGAGCAAGGGGCACGGGTCTCGCACCGGCGTCATGATCCTAACAGCTTTCCGCGCGCGGGTCGCAGCGACATGGAGATTGAATCGTGCAGAGCGTTCGCCATCAGCACCACCCCGAGGCTGCAGATAGCGCTGGAACAGGCCTTCGAAGACGATGACTTCATCGAATTCCTTGCCCTTGGCCTTATGGATCGTCATCACCGTCACACCCCGGTGCGGTCGTGTCGTTGCCGCGAACTGGTCCTCGACCACCGCTGCACGCAGAAGCTCCCGCGCTTTGCGATAGCTGCCTTGCGTTCGCCATGCCTCCGCTAGGCGAGCTTCGATCTGAGCACCCCGCCGCAGGAGCCGCATATGGCGAGCGTCGCGAGCAACGGCTTGGATCTCCTCACGGTCGTTCGCCGCCATCACCGCACGCACAGCCCGCCAATCGGTCATTGGGTCGCCGGTGAACGCCAACGCCTGGACGTCGGCGATCAATTGTCGAACTCCGGGGCCAACGCCCCTTGCACCGAAACCTGCATCGCCTCGTAATCGCACGTTGCGGCCGAGAGTGCGTAGCCTGTTGGCTTTGGCGATTGCCGCGCCGGACGCAATCTCGCTGCGACCTAGCTCGAACGCGGCAAGCCCTTCTAGAACGTGGGCCCCGATTGGGGTGTTATCGATGTTTGGCTCAAGCAAAAGCGCTATTAGCGCGCCCGCGAGCATCGGCCCCTCGGCAGCTACGAGGATTTCGACAGGATAGCTCGGGAGGCCATGATCGGCCCGCGCCATATAGTCGAACACGCTGACAGCGAGGACGTTTGCAGGAACCAGAATCGCCAAAGACCAATCCTGCACCCCACGCAGCCGATTTACCGCGCGGAGTACCTCCTGTTTCAAAGGGCGCAGACTCTGGCCTGGATAGGCCGCCACAGTCACACCTGCATATACCGCCGGCCGAAAGACACCGTCGATCAACGCGTCGGCAAATTGGGTGATTTCGGTGCCATCGCTGCGTCGATTCTCGCCAAGGAAATCGAATTCCGTCGGTCGAAATGTCGCGACGAACTCATCGAAGCGGCGCGGGTCGGCGCCTTTGAACTCGTAAATCCTTTGCTTCGGGTCCCCCAAAGCGATCAGCCGGCTATGTTGTCCGAGTTGGGCGATCATCGACCATTCCTCAGCATTCGTGTCCTGAAACTCATCGACAATGATCAACGGGTAGGCCCCGCCATAAGCCCGCGCCAGAACCGGCGCCTGATGGAAGAGCTCGGTCAGGAGAGTTGGGAAAAGATCAAACGCGATTAAGCCCTCTTCCTGGAAAAGCTGGCGCTGACGCGCCAAGCGCGCCGCTCCTTCGAGTCCAGCAAGTCGGTCGCGGGCCTGCGCTGGCAACAGGAGTTCCACTCCCTGCCGCGCAGACAACAGGTAAGCGTGGCTTTTTAAAACCGTCCAGGCGAAGCCGTGATAGGTGTTGATCTCAATCCGCGACAGCTGCTCCCGGTCGATGGTTGCAGTCGCCTGCTCGGCTACACGAGCAACGGTAGCTCGCGCGAAACTCAGAAACAGAGCCTTAGCAGCGCCACCAATCCTTCCCGCCGACAAATCGGCGCTGGCCTTAGCAAGTGCGATTGTCGTTTTTCCCGATCCTGCACCTCCGCGGACCAGGATGTTTCCATCGGTTAAGAGCAGGCGACGCCGTTTCTCACACATCACCAACGGCATCGTTCTACTCGAAGATGTTCGGTTGCGGTGGCGGTGCTGGCGGCGGAGGTGGTGGCGGCGGAGGTGGCGGCTGAACCATGGCCTTCAGCTGACCGAGGATGGCAATCATCGTCGCGGGCAAATGGCCGAGCTGGCACTGGTCGAAGAAAATCGTGAGGTAGTCGTCTCCCTTTTTGTGCATGAACAGCGCGAGGAAGGGAGCTTGATACGCCTCATGCGGTGCGCCGGCGGCAGGAAGTAGGTGTGCAAGCGCCGGTGGCCACTCGCCGGCCTGGACGAACCAGTTGACGAACCAGCTTTGCATGTCCGCTTGCACCTCTGCACGCAGCAGGTGCTCAAACCCAGCATAGGGCTGCTCGAACGCTCGATCACACGCGGCTACGATTGCGTATTCCGATGAAGCCGGCCATTGATTCCGAAACGAAGCCGGCCACCTG